>CAIVZW010000112.1 GCA_903910495.1 uncultured beta proteobacterium | reverse complement strand
GAACACGTCATCACCTCGCAAATCGGCGACATGATGTCCGCGCCCAGGCGCTGGCTCTTCAATTTCATCATCAAGCGGGTCAAGAAGATGGTTCCGCGCTGGCGCATCGACAACGCCATGCCGCTGCGCAAGGCGCTCAGGCGAGGCAAAAGCGTCCCGTTCACACCGATCAAGGTCACTCAGGACGACATTGCCTTCCTGCAATACACCGGCGGAACGACCGGCGTAGCCAAGGGCGCCATCCTCACGCACTACAACATGCTGGCCAATCTGGAGCAGACCAACCAGTGGATTTCCGGGAGTTTTCGCGAAGGTCAGGAGATCGTCATCGCGCCCTTGCCGATGTACCACATCTTTTGCCTCACCTCGACACTGGCCTTCATGAAGTGGGGCAGCCTGAATGTCCTGATCACCAATCCGCGCGATCTGCCGAGCTTCGTCAAGGAGCTTGGTCAGTGGAAATTCAGCGTGATGACCGGTGTCAACACGCTCTTCAACAGCCTGCTGCACACTCCAGGATTCGATAAACTTGATTTTTCAGCCCTGAAAGTCGTGGTCGGTGGTGGCGCCTCCGTGCAAAAACCGGTGGCCGACCGCTGGCAGCAAGTCACCGGCGCCTACGTCACCGAAGCCTACGGCCTGACCGAAACCTCGCCCGGCGTCTGTTGCGTTCCGCTTGGCGCGCCCTGGGACGGCACGATCGGACTGCCCGTATCGTCGACCGAGGTCAGCATCCGCAACGATGCTTTCGAGGAATTGCCGCTGTGGGCCGGCAACACCGACATCGAGAAACACACCGGCGAAATTTGCGTGCGCGGCCCGCAGGTCATGAAAGGTTACTGGAACAATCCGGAAGAAACCGCCAGAACCCTTCAGGACGGCTGGCTGAAAACAGGCGATATCGGGCACATGGACATCAACGGCTATGTGACGATTACCGACCGCAAGAAGGACATGATTCTGGTTTCCGGATTCAATGTGTATCCGAACGAAATCGAGAGCGTGCTGATGTCGCATCCGGGCATCACCGAATGCGCGGCAATCGGCGTTCCGGACGAGCATTCCGGCGAAGCGGTCAGACTGATCGTCGTGCGCAAGGATCCGCAACTGACGAAGGAAGACATCATCAGCTACTGTAAGACGCAACTGACCGGCTACAAGTTGCCGCGGCAGATCGAATTCCGTGACACGCTGCCGAAAACGCCGATCGGAAAAATCCTGCGGCGCGAGTTACGCGACGAAGTGAAGGGCCGTTAAACCCAGATTGTCCATTTCGCGAAATCTGGGGAAAATCCGTTCGTGGTGAGCTTGTCGAACCATGAACGGCCCTTCGACAGGCTCAGGGCGAACGGGTTTTGGGCTTATGGATAATCTGGGCTAAAGACTGGCGCGAATCACGCCGGCCAGACACTCGACACCCTGCTCGATCCGTGGCGGCGGTACTGTCACGAAGGCCAGACGCAGTGACTCGATGACCGGGTTGGCAGCATAGAATGGGGCGCCCGGAACAAAGGCCACGTTCTTTTCAACGGCTTTCGCCAGCACGGCAGAGGCATCCATTCCCTTGGGCAGTTCAGCCCACAGGAACATGCCGCCACGCGGCGTATTCCAGCGCACACCTTCCGGCATGAAATGCGCCAGTGCCGCCAGCATGGCGGCACATTGTTCGCGGTAGAGTTTGCGGATCGTCGGGATGTGGGTAGCGAGAAAACCATCCTTGATCACGTCGTACACCGCCATCTGCGACAGCGTTGCCGTATGCAGATCGGTCGCCTGTTTGGCCTGCACCAGTTTGGCGCGCAAGGCCGGCGGCGCAATCACGTAGCCCAGACGCAAGCCCGGCGCCAGGACTTTGGAGAACGAGCCCATATAGACGGTGCGCTCCGGGGCCAGCGAACGTATCGAAGGCGGCGTTTCCCCATCATAGGACAGGGCGCCGTAGGGATCGTCTTCAAGAATCAGCAGATCAAGCTCTCGCGCACGTTCGGCAAGCCGATAGCGGCGTTCTTCCGACATCAGTCGACCGGTCGGGTTCTGGAAATTCGGCAGGCAGTAGAGAAATTTTGCGCCGCGCAGGGCATCGCTCAGCGCCTCCGGCAGCAGTCCATCCCCATCTGAGGCAATGGACACATAGTTCGGGGCAAATAGTGAGAATGCCTGCAGCGCACCCAGGTAGGTCGGCGTCTCCACCAGCACCGTGTCGCCCGGATCGACCAGCACCTTGGCCAGCAGATCCAGACCCTGTTGAGAGCCGGAAACCATCAACACCTCATCGGCCGATACAGGCGCCTGCGACGTACCGACATGCGCGGCAACCCACGCGCGCAGGGGTGCGTAGCCCTCTGTGGTGCTGTACTGCAGCGCTTCACGGCCATTGGTGGAAAGCACCCGCTCGAAGGCGGCGCGCATCCTGTCGACGGGAAAGGTCGTCGCCGAGGGCAAACCCCCGGCGAAGGAAATCACTTCGGGACGTTCGGTCACCTTGAGAATCTCGCGAATGGCCGAACTCTGGATCGCACGCGCTCGTTCTGAAAACAGGGTGTTGAAATCCGGAGGGCTTCGTTTACAAAAAGGGGCGGCAGGGATTGTATCGGGGGTATGGATGGTCATGAGCGTCAATCACTGAAATTCGATCCGGCAACGACATCGTTATCTTCGGCTTGGCCGGCTAGTTTACGCTCTTTTTGACATCTCACAAAAAGACGGATATTCCGCCATTCGCCGCTGATGGAATAAACCGTCATCATCAGGTCGGCCATGCAGTGCCCATTCCATGGAGTCAACTCGAATCCCGGAATGACCGTAATCTGACTGAATTTGCAGTTCTATCAGTGATGTCAGTGATTGTTAATCTGGGTTAAAATGACGTATAGTTTGAATCGATACATTATTCGCAACCAACATGCCAGCACCTTATTTCTTCTTTCGTCCTGTTCTCGCGACTGACCGCAGCTGGGCTGCAATCGACTGGCAGCCCGCCAGCATCCTGACCACCGGAAGCGAGGATTTTGTCCGTTGTTTTTCCGAATCAGACGCTGCGCCTCTGGCAAACCTGTTACCCATGATTGCCCCCGCCCGTCCGGCGTGGTTTGAAGACAGTGCGTTTGTTGATGCCTTTGATCCCAGCCAGATCGTTTTCATGCTTCAGGCATCAAGCCTTGACAGTGCCGAGGCCATGGGACGCTGCAAGGAGCTTCGTACCCTGGGTTATCGCATCGGCCTGCACGTCGACAGCGCCAGTCTTGTTCAGCGGGCACCACTATCTGCGTTCAATTATGTCCGCTTCGAGGCGGCATATGCCCGCCAGGATTTCCCGGTCGCTGACCTTTCCTATGCTCGAGATGCCGGATTGCACAAGATCGCGGCGGGTGTCGGCACTCTCGAGATGTTTGACTGGCTGATCAGCAAGGGATTTGAATGGTGCGACAGCCACTTCCTGACAGCACGCACACCACTTTTTAGCAAGGAACCCGATCTCACTCGTCTGAAGTTGCTCAAACTCCTGAACCTCGTGATACAGGACAGCGACACGCACCAGATTGAAGAAATTTTCCGCGAAGAACCCAAGCTCTCGTACAACCTGCTGCGCCTGGTCAACTCGGTCGCGGTTGGGGCAAGAACCAAGATCAGCAATTTTTCGCAGGCTATCGCAATTCTTGGGCGCCGCCAGCTACAGCGCTGGCTGCAACTGCTGATTTATGCCAACAGACTGGCTGACGGCAGTGCCCCGAATCCGCTGATGCAGCTTGCTGCTGCACGCGGCCGTCAGTTGGAACTGCTGTGCAAGGCCATCGAACCGTCACCCGGCATGAGCGAACATTGCGACAATGCCTTCATGACCGGCTTGTTTTCATTGCTTGATGTGCTGGTCAATTCCTCGATGGAAGAGATCCTCAAGGAACTTCCGCTACAGGATGAAGTGCTGGAAGCACTGAAATCTCCGCAGCGGGATGGGATGCTCGGACGACTTCTTTCTGTGGTCATTTACGGTGAATCAGGTCATTTTGCAGAGGCAGAAGCAATCCTCTCCGAGTACGGAATCAGCCCGGAAGTGCATGCCAAAGCACAGGTCGCTGCCTTTTACTGGGCCGCCAGAATCAACATCGACCATCACGACTGATCCGTCCCGGAACGATCCCTCGTAATAAAATAATATACCTCAGACCAGCCGCTTCAAATGGCTGATGCAGCCCGCGCGGCAATCACTTGCGCCGAAGCCCTGTACTGGAATCATGCCGTCCAGTCGCTGATTGACGACACATTCCGCTTCGCCATGTCTTAGCACTTCACGCACAGTGACCCCCGCGGCGGCAAGCAGATAATCGATGTGCCAGTGCATTTTTTTCGTCCTGGACAAATGGCGGTTCACTCTCGCCTCAAAATTACGCCGCGCGCTCCCCGTATAAACATAGAGCCCGGCCGGAAAATCGCACAGCCCCAGACGACCGACATACACACGCACCGCTTCCGCTACCTCGATCAGCAACTGGTAGGTTTTCGCCGGGCCATCCGGCCGGGCGGAATCCTGATCAGTCACCACAAAAAGGATTGCTCTGCCGTTCGGCACCGATGGTCGACATCGGCCCGTGGCCGGAAATGAAGGCAACATCGTCACCCAGCGGCCAGAGGCGGCCATGGATGGACGAAATCAGCGTATCAAAATCGCCCTTCGGAAAATCGGTACGACCGATCGATCCCTTGAACAGAACGTCACCGACGATAGCCAGCCGCCCGGGCGCATTGAAGAAAACCACGTGTCCGGGGGTATGCCCCGGACAGTGCAGCACAGCCATCTCGACATGGCCAAAACATACGCTATCGCCCTGTTCCAGCCAGCGATCAGGCGTGAATTCACGTACCTCAGGGAAACCGTACATCCTGCCTTGCTCAGGCAGGCCATCGATCAAGAACTGATCCTCGCGCTGTGGCCCTTCAATCGGCAATGAAAGCTTCACGGCCAGCTCGGCAGCGGCACCGGCGTGGTCGATATGCCCGTGCGTCACCAGTATTCTCTCCAACACGACATTATTCTTTTTCACCGCACTCAGAATGCGGGAAACATCCCCACCCGGATCGACGACCGCCGCACGCAAGGTTTCATCACACCACAGGAGACTGCAGTTCTGATCGAATGGCGTAACCGGGATGATCTGATATTTTATGGCCATGGAATGTGTCGCCTGACGCCTGAAAAAAGGAAAAAATTATAGCAGAACGTTCATAAGGAACCGCCGAATTATTCGTTTCCATTGTTCCCGCGCAGGCGAGAACGCGGAGTTGTCGACTATAATCGCCCCTGCGTTAATTACAGCCAACCCACGAATCGGGTCTATTGATCTGACAGCAAGTATGCATCTGACATCAAAAGTTCTTCACTATTTCCCTGTTTTATTGGCAGGCCCTGACATCCCGAATCGACTCATCGCTGCGTTCCGGGCGAGTCACCGGACGGAGCGATGAATTCAAACCAGGCGCAGGGGTCAACCCCGCACTCGACGCACGGGCGCGGTATCGTGATGGCGGTTCTGGCGACCATCGGCTATGCCGTTGTCGATTCGCTATCCAAGTATCAGGCTCGCGACTACCCGGTGACGATGATCGTCTGGGCGCGCTATGCGGTGCCACTCATGCTCTTGCTGATGGTCTTCCTGCCCAGTCGTGGGCGCCGCATGTTGCGTACCGATTTTCCCGGCATGCAACTGCTGCGCGGAGTGCTGCTCACCGCAGGCACCGTCTTCGTCGTACTCGCCGTCAGAGCGATGCCGATTGCCGAGGCGCAGGCCATCGGTTTCATTCATCCCGTCCTGCTGACGCTGCTGGCGGTGATTTTTCTCGGTGAAAAAGTCGGCCCGCTGGGCTGGGCCGCCGTTCTGCTCGGATTCTCCGGAGTCCTGATCATCGTCCGGCCGGGCGGTGGCCTGTTCACTCCGGCCGCATTGCTGCCGCTTGGCCTCGCCTTGTGTTACTCCTCATACCAGATCCTCACCCGGATGATTTCCAGGAAAGTGGATTCGATCAACTCGCTGTTTTGCGTCCTGCTCGTGGGAACG
>CAIVZW010000111.1 GCA_903910495.1 uncultured beta proteobacterium | reverse complement strand
TCGAGGGCGTTTTCGAGTAGTCGAGCCGACAGGCTATTCGATCGCTTTTGTAAATATCAATGCGGCGGAGACCGATCTTGCCCTTGTGCTGGAGATGAGCTTTTTCCACCCGGCCAAGGAATTCCCGATCCACCGCGTCGATGGCGTTGTAGACGAAGGCCATGGTAAGACCTTTGGCTTCGAATATTTCCTTCTGTACGTAGTCCATTTCCTCGACGTATTTCTCGGCCATGTAACCAGCGACCGCCCCGTCACCAACCGCCGTGGCAACTTGCCGCAACGTCTTGTCACGGCAGTCACCGACGGCGAAGATGCCGGTGCACGATGTTTCCATATCCTCGTTGGTCTTGATGTACCCGCGACTTGTCATGTCGATCAGACCTTCGAACATCTTGGTATTGGGTACGTAGCCGATAAAGAGGAAACAGGTGTCGACGTCCATCGGGATGAGCTCGCCGGTCTTGATGTTCTTGAGAACAACCTGCTTGAGCTCCTCTTCTCCCTCAAAGGACTCGACAACCGTATTCCACATGAATTTCATCTTCGGGTTGGCGAGCGCCTTCTCCTGAGCCACTTTGTTGGCGTCCATGATGCCCTCGTCGTGCATGACCGAGACAATCACTTCACTGGCGAACTTGGTGAGGAAGGTACCTTCTTCAATGGCCGCATCCCCAGAGCCGATGACCATAATGCGTTTCCCGGTGTTTCGGGCGGCATCGCAGGTCGCGCAGAAGGAAATTCCCTTGTCGTTCAGGAACTTTTCTTCGTTGCGTGCACCGGTCAGCCGCGATTTGTTGCCCGTGGCAATGACGACCGCCTTGGCAACATAGTCGGTGCGGAAAGTGGAGACGGTGCGCGTGCAGCAATCAACACGTATTTCCCTGACGTCGGTCAGCTTGACGTCGACACCGAAGCGCCTGAACTGCTTGTCGAAAGCCTTCATCAGTTCGGTACCGTCAATCGGCTCGGGGAAGCCCGGATAGTTCTCGACCTCGCTGGTATAGGTGGCCATGCCTCCGATCAGGCTTTTCTCGATAAGCAGGGTCTTGAGCCGGGCCCGACCAGCATAGAGTGCTGCCGTCATGCCTCCGGGTCCGCCGCCTACGATAACGACATCATAATGTTCCGTTTTCTTCTCCATCGCTCAGAGTTCCCCGGACTTTTTCTTGCCGTACCAGTCGGCAAGGACATACAGCGTTGCCAAAAGGGCGAACTGAACGATGAGAGCAGGTACCCAGCCGCCTAATAGATGGGGAAGGTATACGGCGCCCTTGCGATAGAGGCCGGAGGCTTGCATGAGGGGCAGCAGAACGGACCCGATAACCGACCCGACGACGAAGAAAACGAAAGAAAGCCATTGCTGGGCGAAACCTTCGCCCATGCGCATCAGGGTGCCCGACGCGCAACCGCCAGCGAGAACGGCACCGATCCCGAAAATGAAGCCGCCGATAACGGTATGGATGCCGACATCCCTGATCCAGCCGGGGAGCTTGGCGACCTCGAGGGTTTCAAGGTTCATGCCGGTAGCCTTGATCTGCAGCGCGGCAAAGGCAATGGAGGATAGGGCGAAAGCGATGATCACGGCTTTTGTCAATGAGGTAGATCCGGTCAGAACCGGATCACGCAAGGACGCCGTAAAGCAGAAACGCGAGCGCTGAAGGACATAACCCAGGCCGATGCCGATGATCCAGATATAGGCGCCTTTGGGGTTGGCTCCCTGAGAATAAAAGGCGATGGCAAC
>CAIVZW010000110.1 GCA_903910495.1 uncultured beta proteobacterium | reverse complement strand
GCGCCTGCAACCCGTTATGATTGAGCCATGAAAACACGCATATTACTGGTCGAAGACGATGAGCGCCTCGCCGACCTGACCGCCGAATACCTGCGCAAGAACGATTTCGAAGTCGCCATTGAAACGCGCGGAGACACCGCCGAAGCGCGGATTCTGCACGACGACCCCGAACTTGTCATGCTCGATGTCATGCTCCCCGGCAAGGATGGCTTCGAGGTCTGCCGTGCCGTACGAACACGCTACAAGGGCGTGATCCTGATGCTTACGGAACGCGATGAAGACCTCGACCAGATTCTTGGCCTTGAACTCGGCGCCGATGATTACATCGCCAAACCGGTGCAGCCGCGCCTGCTGCTGGCGCGCATCAAGGCCCTGCTGCGGCGCTCGCCGAGTGCCGCCAACCCGGCAGACGAGAGCCCCGAGGCGGGCAAGGAGGCGGAACTGACCTTCGGCAGTTTCCACATCAGCCAGGCCACGCGCAGCGCTCAACTGGGCGACGACGCCATCGATCTGACTACCGCCGAATTCGACCTGCTCTGGCTGCTCGCACGCCATGCCGGCAACATCCTGTCACGCGACGATCTGCTGCAGCAATTGCGCGGCATCGGCTTCGACGGTCTGGACCGCTCGATTGATGCCCGCATCTCGCGGCTGCGCCGCAAGCTGGGCGACGACCCGGAAAACCCGACACGCATCAAGACGGTACGCGGCAAAGGCTATCTGTTCAGCAAACATGACTGGCAATAACAACAGGCTGCTGGCCATTCTCGGCCGCTACAAGCCGATTCCCTGGCGCGGCCGCTACAGCCTGTCACGACTGTTCTTCAACTTCTATCTGCTGGTGATGGGCTCCTTCATCGCCATCGCCTTTTTTGCCGATTTCGTCATCTCGACCGCTGTCAAGGGAATTACCGACGACTACACCGGTCGCTTCATGCGCGGCACCATCGTCCTGATTGAAGACGAACTTTTTCGCCGGCCACGCGCGGAATGGCCAAAGACCATCAAGGCACTTGACGAGAAGTTTGCCTACAAACTCAATATCGTTGATCGATGGACGATGAAGCTCCCTCCCAGGCAAGCAGTGAAGCTCGATGCCGGCGAACTGGTGATCGATTCTGATGGCGATCTCCTCTACCACCGGCTGAAACAGACCCCCGAGATTCTGGTTGTCGGCCCGCTCTCGCCAGACGCCAATCCGGATCGCCCGAGGGCACTCCCGCTTGAGCTGCGCATCCGCCTGCTGACCTGGAGCCTGATCGGCCTGTGCTTGGCCATCGCCGTGTGGTTCTGGGTGCGTCCCGTGTGGCGCGACCTTGAAGCACTGCGGCAGACGGCACGCGCGCTCGGCGAAGGCCACTTCGACGCACGCGCTCCGAAAGCACGCAGCCGGGCCTTTGAATTATTGACTGAAACCCTCAATGGCATGGCGGAACGCATCCAGCGCCTGATTGCCACGCAGAAGGAACTATCGAGCGCCATCTCGCACGAACTGCGCACGCCGATTGCGCGCATGCGCTTCGCCCTCGAAATGTGCTCGGAAACCGACAGTTTCGATGATCGTTCCCGACTCTGGCAATTGATGGGCGTCGACCTTGACGAACTGGATAACCTGATCGATTCCAGCCTGACCTATGCCCGTTTCGAACGCGAGCAGCCCGAACTGCATCTGACGCCGGTCGAGTTGGCGCCATGGCTGGAGGAAGAAGTGGATTCCATGCGCATTCTCGGTCGCTCGCTTGAGCTGAGTGTCGACAGCAGCGCATTGCCTGCCGCCCAGCGGGTTGAACTTGATCTGAAATCCATGCCCTATGCGGTGACCAATCTGCTGCGCAATGCCATCAAGTACGCCAGGACAAGGATCAGCGTCAGTGCCGAGGTCGTTGGCGAGCGCATCCGGTTGCATGTCGACGATGATGGCATCGGCATCCCGCCGGATGAACGCCAGCGCGTGTTCACTGCCTTCACCCGCCTTGATCGCTCGCGTGACCGTGCCACCGGTGGCTATGGCCTGGGGTTGGCCATCGTCCGGCTGGTTCTGGAACAGCATGGCGGCACAGCAACGGTCGATGCGTCACCGCTTGGCGGTGCCCGCTTTACGCTGAGCTGGCCGCTGTTACAGAGCGTCACGCAAACCTGACGAAGTCACTAAAGACACGCGATTACTACCTGACTATCATCGCTCCATTCGATGTCAATGCGGATGGAGAAGCTCGGCATGCCCCAATTCAACCTGATTCGCAAAAATTTTCTCGCCGACGCCCGCCGCTATTTCCTTGCTTCTGACACGATGACTGAACCGGAACAACGACGTTCTACCTGCCCTCGCAAACACCCGGCCAGCCGTGTCATCATGGCCCAGGCTCATTTCATGGGTACAGCGGCTTGAATGCCATGACGACACCACCGACGACGTTCCCGCTTGCCGAAGGCATCGGTGTATTCGTCGGGGTTGTGGCCTG
>CAIVZW010000109.1 GCA_903910495.1 uncultured beta proteobacterium | reverse complement strand
TTGTAGCCGTAAGGCAGGAGGAAAACGTGGCAGCCGGCGGCGCGGCCGGCGAGAAAATCATTGATCGAGTCGCCGATGAACAGCGCCTCGGCCGGCGAAACACCGAGACGGCCGCAGGCCCAGATGAGCGCCATCGGATCGGGCTTGGCTTTGGGCAGGAGGTCGCCGCTGACGACCACCTCGAAATAGCCGGCCAGCCCGGTCAATTCGAGCAGGGGCAGGGTAAACGCGCCGGCCTTGTTGGTGATCACCGCCATCGGCAGGCCCTTGGCCCTGAGCATCTCCAGGCCCTCGCGCACGCCGGGATAGCAGCGGACATTGCGACCGTTTTCCCGGGCATAGTGGCGGTGGAAACTGTCCAGCGCCGCCTGTGGCGGCGGCGTGGCCTCGTCCGCCACGTCGAGCGATGCGGCCAGTACGCGCTTGACGAGATTGGGAATGCCGCGCCCGACGTAGCTGCGAATAGCCTCCAGCGGCAATTCCGGTAGACCGAAATCGCGCCGCATGGCGCAGGCCGCCGCATGCAGATCCGGCAGGGTATCGAGCAGGGTACCGTCGAGATCAAAGAGGACGGCGCTTAGCGCCAGCGGTTCGGCAACGGAGAGGGGCTGCATCAGACCTTGGCCAGTTCGGCACGCAGGTCGGCGATGATAGCATCGTAGCGATGCGCGTCGGCGACGTTGCCGGCGCCATAGATGGCCGAACCGGCGACAAAGGTATCGGCGCCGGCGCGGGCGATTTCGGCGATATTGTCGACCTTTACCCCGCCGTCGACCTCAAGGCGAATGCGGCGCCCGCTGGCGCGTTGATAGGCATCGATCCGGGCACGCGCCGCACGCAGCTTGACCAGCGTAGCCGGGATGAAGTCCTGCCCGCCGAAGCCCGGATTGACCCCCATCAGGAGGACGAGGTCAAGCTTGTCCATCACGTAATCCATGGCCTCAAGCGGTGTTTCCGGATTGAACACCAGCCCGGACTGGCAGCCGCTGTCACGGATCAGCGTGAGGCTGCGGTCAACATGTTCCGAAGCCTCGGGATGGAAGCTGATGAGGTTGGCGCCGGCCCTGGCGAAATCAGGAATCAGGCGATCGACCGGCTTGGCCATCAGATGCACGTCGATCATCGCCCGGGTCAGGGGGCGGATCGCCGAGCAGACCAGTGGACCGACGGTCAGATTGGGCACGTAATGGTTGTCCATGACATCGAAGTGGATCCAGTCGGCACCGGATTCGATGACGTTGACGACTTCCTCGCCAAGCCGGGTGAAGTCAGCGGAAAGGATACTGGGAGCGATGAGGTACATGGCGGCAAGCGGCAGATGAAAGGGAGATTTTACCGCGAAGGGTCGGGTAACAGGTTGCTTGCATTCCACCGAAAACCCACCGCAGTAACCGTAGGGTGTGAAACGCGAAGCGTTGCGCACCTACTCCTGTGGGTCGGGCTTCAGCCCGACAAGCAACGGCTACACGTCGGCCTGAAGGCCGACCCACAAGCCCGTTCAGCCCTCGCGCGCACCTACCCCTGCGGCACATCCGGCTCGTCAATCTGCGCTGGATCGAGGTAGTTCCTGGCGTACTCCAGATACACTTTCTGCTTGACGAAGACAGCGTACAGATCGGGATCAACGTGCCCGTTGTTGCTGAAATTGCCGAGAATACGCAAGGCCTCGGAAATCTTCATGGCGTGTTTGTAGGGCCGGTCGTGCGCGGTCAGCGCTTCGAAAATGTCGGCGATGCCCATGATCCTGGCCTGCACCGACATCTCGTCGCGCTTGAGCCCCTTCGGATAACCCTTGCCGTCCATGCGCTCGTGGTGACCGCCGGCGTATTCGGGCACGTGCTTGAGGTGCTTGGGCCAGGGCAGCGATTCAAGCATTTTGATGGTCGCCACGATGTGGTAATTGATCGTTTCCCGCTCGGCTTGTGTCAGCGTTCCGGCACGAATGGTCAGGTTCTCGACCTCGTTATCGGTGAGAAAATCGGTTTCAACCCTGGCTTCGCTATTGACCCAGCGATAGTTCCTCGAAATCTGGCGCACGCGCTCCTGATCCTCGGGCTTCATGGCTTCACCGCCGACATTGACGCGACGCAGGAAGGCACGGTCGGCGTCAATGGCGCACAATTTCTCCTGCAGGCCCTGCTCGGCCAACGTACGATCCGCGCCGGCCATAACGGCGCGCAACATGGCCAGTTCGGCATCGCGGCGCAGCACTTCAAAGCGGGTATCGAGCATCTGGATGCGGTCAAAAATCGTTTGCAGCTTGGTCGCCTTGTCGACCACATGCACTGGTGTCGTCACCTTGCCGCAGTCGTGCAGCAGGCCGGCGATCTTCAGTTCGTAGCGATCCCTGTCGTTCATCGAGAAGCTGGCCAACGCCCCCTCGGTGGTCGCATCAGCGGCATCCGCCAACATCATCGTCAGCGAGGGAACGCGCTGGCAATGGCCGCCGGTATAAGGCGATTTTTCGTCTATGGCCAGATTGATGAGGGTGATGAAGGCTTCGAACAGGTCTTCCAGTTGCTTGACCAGCAGACGATTGGTCAGGGCCACGGCGGCCTGCGACGCCAGCGATTCGGCCAGTCGCTGGTCGGCATCGGAGAACTCGCGAACCGCCGCGCTGTCGGGATCGATGGCATTGATCAGTTGCAGGACACCGATGATCTCGTTCTCGTGATTCTTCATCGGCACGGTAAGGAAGGACTGCGAACGGTATCCGGTCACCTGGTCGAATTTTCGCGTTCCCGAGAAATCGAAACCCTCCGCCGTGTAGGCATCGGCAATGTTGACCGTCCGCGCATGAATCGCCGAATAGGCGGCAATCAGCGAGTTGTTTTCCTGTCCATCTTCCCGATAAAGCGGCAGGTCCTTGAACTTGGCCGAAATCGGCTCGCCGCTTGTCCCGCCATAGGCAATGTTCAGCGAGTCGGTGCGCACGATTTCAAAATGCAGGGATTTCTGGTCTTCGCTGACCCGGTAGAGCGTCCCGCCATCGGCATGGGTAATGGCTTTCGCGGCGAGCAGGATGTTCTCCAGCAGACGTCCGATTTCCCGCTCGCTGGAGAGCGAAGCCCCGATCTCGTTGAGTTGCTCGAAGCGCTTGAACAGATCACTCATCGTTTCCACGGCACACGCTCCTACTTGATGCAGACCGATCGAACCTGCTTGATGTCGGTAATTCCCGACATGACCTTTTCAATACCGTCCATCTTGAGCGTGCGCATGCCTTCGTTGATCGCCGTGGCAAACAGTTCGGCCACGCGGGCGTGCTCCTGGATCTGTTTCTTCAGCAGATCGGTGCCGATCAGCAACTCGTGCAAGCCCACCCGCCCCTTGTAACCACTGCCGCCACAGGCATCGCAGCCTTTGCTGCGATACAGGGTTAACTTGCCGTCCTTGGCGTAATGCTTGAGCCATTCGGCATGTACCGCCTCAGCCGCCGCTTTCGGATCCTTCTTCCAGTTATCGGTATTGGCCAGGTCTTCACAGTACTCCGTAATCAGATGCCTGACTTCTTCCGGCGTCGGCTGATAGGCCTCCTTGCACGACTTGCACAGACGCTTGGCCAGACGCTGGGCAAGGATGCCGAGCAGCGCATCGGCAAAATTGAACGGGTCCATGCCCATGTCGAGCAGGCGGTTGATCGATTCGGGCGCACTGTTGGTGTGCAGCGTGGCAAAAACCAGGTGGCCGGTAAGCGAGGCCTCGATGCCGATGGAAACGGTTTCCTTGTCACGCATTTCGCCGACCATGATGACGTCCGGGTCGGCACGCAGGAAGGCGCGCATCACCGTCGCAAAGTCGAGCCCGGCCTTCTTGTTGACCTGTACCTGGCGCAAACCCTTCTGGGTAATTTCAACCGGATCCTCCGCCGTCCAGATCTTGGTTTCCGGCTTGTTGATATGGCTCAGGATCGAATGCAGCGTGGTGGTCTTGCCGGAACCGGTCGGGCCGCAAACGAAGAACAGGCCGTAGGGCTTGCTGACCACCTCTTTCAGGCGCACGAGATTGCTTGGACCAACGCCCAGGCTGTCGAGCGGGATCGGCTCGCCGGCGGCAAGGATGCGCATCACCACATCCTCCATGCCTCCCGCCGTGGGGATCGTCGCCACGCGCAACTCGATGTCCACCGGTCCGAACTTCTTGAACTTGATCTTGCCGTCCTGCGGCCGGCGCTTTTCGGAAATGTCCAGATCACACATGATCTTGATGCGCGCGATCAGCGCACTGCGATACGACGCCGGAACCTCGATATACGGCCCGAGCGAACCGTCCTTGCGGAAACGCACCAGGGTCTTCTCCTTGCCCGGACGCGGCTCGATGTGAATATCCGAAGCGCCTTGCTGATAGGCCTCGACGATGATCTTGTTGACCAGACGAACCAGTTCGTTATCGGCCGCCGCACTCAACTCGTCAGCACTGCCGCCGGGATCAAGGGATTCACCGTCATCGAGCCCCGACAGCATGTCCCCGACCGAGCCCATGTCGGACAGCGCGCCGTAGAACTGATCGACGCCCAGCTTGAACTCGGCATTGGTCGTCACCCGATAGACGATCTTGCTCTTCGGGAAAATATTATTGACGATGCGCGATCCCTTGATGCGCTCCGGGTCCATCGAAACAACGATGATCCCCTCAGTGCTTTCCTCGATGGGCAGCCACTGGTTGGCCTCGACATAATCGCGCTTGAGGTTCTTGAGCAGATCCATCGGCTTGAGCCTATCCTGCCGGAACGCCTCGTAAGGAACAGCAAAGAATCTGGACAGGGCATGACCGATCGCCGACAGCTTGACCTGGAATTCCTTGATCAGAACCTCTTCAATATCGACGTTCTTGCGCCGTGCCGAGCGCTGCGCAAGGTCAAGTTCATCGGCGGAAATGATGGCATCCGTGACCAGA
>CAIVZW010000108.1 GCA_903910495.1 uncultured beta proteobacterium | reverse complement strand
TTGATATTGAGACCATTGGGTTCGGCACCGATGGCGATCACCTCCGCCCCCAACTCGTGGAAGACATGCGGCGCAATGTGGTAGGCCGCACCATGCGCGCAATCGACGACAATCTTCAGCCCGCGCAGGTCGAGGTCATTCGGAAAGGTACTCTTGCAAAATTCGATGTAGCGCCCGGCTGCATCATCAATGCGTCGGGCACGGCCGAGTTCTGCCGATTGAGCGCAAACCAGTGGCTTATCTATCCCGGCTTCAATTTTCGCTTCCAGTGCATCATCGAGCTTGCTGCCGTGCGCCGAGAAGAACTTGATACCGTTATCGTAGAACGGATTATGCGAGGCCGAAATGACGATACCCGCCTGCAAACGCAGTGCACGCGTCAGGTAAGCCACAGCAGGCGTCGGCATCGGTCCGACCAGACAGACATCCACCCCTGCCGCCGAGAAACCGGCTTCGAGAGCCGCTTCCAGCATATAACCGGAGATTCGCGTGTCCTTGCCGATGAGCACGGCCGGGCGTACGCCGGCCTTGAGGTGGCCACGCGCCGATTCGTTTTCGACAAGCACCTTGCCGGCCGAATAGCCGAGGCGCATCACGAAATCCGGTGTAATCGGGGACTGCCCCACCCGGCCGCGCACGCCATCGGTACCAAAATATTTCCTTGTCAATTGCTTTCTCCCCCGCCTTAGCGGAATAGCCAGACACCAAAGGTCGTCATTGTACTGAAAGCTTTGGTGCATAAGTTACGTTAAAACAACTCAGAATATCTTATGGAGCACCCATCATGCGTCAAGCGATTATTCATCCCGGATTATCCATTAGCCCAAAACCCGTTCGCCCTGAGCCTGCCGAAGGGCCGTTCATGGTTCGACAAGCTCACCACGAACGGTTTTTTGCCCCAAACTTCGCCCAATGGACAATCTGGGTTCATGCCTGTTATCCATGCCTGATTGGCAAGCTGATTCTTCATCCACTGGCTGTGTTCGTGTCCCTGGCTGTACTACCACAGCTGGGAATGCCCCCTCGATCCGGACCTGAGAATGGCGGCCATGCCCATGCTGTCCATCTATCCTATCCTGGCGCAGATTTACGGTCAGGAGGATTTCAGCGCAGCGGCCTTGCTGATC
The DNA here is from genome assembly GCA_903910495.1 of uncultured beta proteobacterium. Next base: position 2,004 of record CAIVZW010000108.1, on the reverse strand, counting down.
GCCACGGCAGCCTCGTTCTTTACCCTCAGCGGCCTGCTCTGGGTACTCAGGGTTGTCCCGATGTAAGGACAAAACCCGGCTGATTACCGCGGACTATCCGTTCTGGAATTCTTGATGCAAACTGGCTCAAATGGCCTTGGCAAACCATTTGCTTGTACGCCTGCGACACCCGATAATGCGCGCTGGCTTTGATTTATCATTCTAGAAAAACAGGAGACTTCTGATGGATCTGTGGGAATGCCCGGTGGTAGTGACCGGAGCAGCATCCGGTTTGGGTGCTGAAACCGCGCGTCACCTCGCCGAGGCCGGTGCCAAGGTAACCGTGATAGACATCGATGCCGTCGGCGTGCAGAAGGTCGCCGACGAGATCGGCGCGCTAGCCATTCACTGTGACGTAGCGGATTCACTGTCAGCGGAGAATGCGCTGGCCAAGGCGCGTGAGGCACACGGCGCAGCCCGTGTGCTGGTGCACTGTGTTGGCCGCGGCCACTTCGAGCCGATTTTTGGTGACAACGGTCCGATGTCACTGGAGGATTTCCGCCAGCTTGTCGAGGTCAACCTGATTTCGACCTTCAACATGATGCGACTGGCCGCCGCCGACATGGCCGTCCTGCAACCGCATACCAGCGGCGAGCGTGGCGTCATCCTGTGCACGGCGTCCGTCTCGGCCTACGAAGGACAGACTGGCGAAGCAGCTTATTCCGCATCCAAGGGTGGCGTCGTCAGCATGATCCTGCCCGCTGCCCGCGAGCTCGGGCCTTTGGGTATCCGTGTCGTCGCCATTGCGCCCGGTCTTTTCGGTACGCAGACGCTGTTCGCCATGGAAAAGAACCTCGATTCCCGGCTGGTCCGGCAGATCCCGTTTCCGCACCGGTTCGGAGACCCGGCAGAGTTCGCCATGCTGGTCATTCATGTCCTCAATAACGTCATGATCAACGGTAGCGTGCTGCGCCTTGACGGCGGCTACCACCGCTGACTGTGGCGTGGGTTCGTTGAAGAAAGGGCGTCGTGAGCAAGAGCATAGTGATGTACCTCGTCTCGCATGCCTCGGGCGAACTGGTCGAGATGCTGGCGCGCAATGCCATCATCCAGCTCGATGGCATTGAGGTAAAACGCCGACTCTGGAAGATGGTCCGCCGCCTGGATCAGATTCCCGAGATTCTGAGTGTACTGGCGAGTTCGCCCGGTTATGTCCTGCATAGCATCAGCCACAGCGATGTTCGCGAAGCGCTCGAAACAGGCTGTCGTCTGCTGAACATTCCCTGCCAGTTTGCACTCGAACCTCTGATCGGCCTGCTCGCCGGGTATTCCGGCGCAGCGATACAGTTTCACAACAGCTCGGGGGATGCATTCGATGAGGACTACTTCCGCCGCGTCGAGGCCATGAAGTACACACTTGCCCACGACGATGGCATCGGCAGTGATGATCTCGAGGGAGCCGACGTCATTCTCGTCGGTGTTTCGCGGACGACCAAGACGCCAACCTGCATGTATCTTGCCTCGCGCGGCATCAAGGCCGCCAACGTGCCGCTGGTACCGGGAGCACCGATGCCAGACGGCCTGTTGCGTGCTAAAGAGCCGCTGATCGTCGGGCTGACCATCAATCCGGCATATTTGGCCATGATCCGGACAGCCCGCCTGAAAAAGCTGAATGACGAAGCGAACACCGAATACGCGGACCTGGACTGCCTGCGCAAGGAGGTTCTCGAAGCGCGCCGCCTGTTCATCCGCCGCGGTTGGCCGGTCATCGACACCAGCCAGCGCGCGATCGAGCAGACGGCGTCAATGATCATCGAAATGTTGCGCAAGCGCGCAGGCGAAGATGCCTAGGGAAATGCTGAACAATTCAGTTTGACCGAAAACTTGGCGGGATATATTGCTGAAGATTCTGAAACCAGTCGATTTTGCGAGCGATTGGGCTACTTTTCGGTGGTTTTTCTGCTCATTTCCATGTTCAGGACGCACCTTGGGTATGCGCGGCCAGTAGCCATCGGCGGGCCATGA
>CAIVZW010000107.1 GCA_903910495.1 uncultured beta proteobacterium | reverse complement strand
GAGGTGATACGCTCCTGCAGACGGCCCATTTCTTCGGCCAGCGTCGGCTGGTAACCCACGGCAGAGGGCATGCGGCCAAGCAGAGCGGATACTTCGCAACCGGCCAGCGTGTAGCGATAGATGTTATCGACGAAGAACAGGATGTCGCGGCCATCGTCACGGAAGCGCTCGGCCATGGTCAGACCGGTCAGTGCCACGCGCAGGCGGTTGCCCGGCGGCTCGTTCATCTGGCCGAAGACCATCGCCACCTTGTCGAGAACGTTCGAATCCTTCATTTCGTGATAGAAGTCGTTACCCTCGCGGGTACGCTCACCGACACCGGCAAATACCGAAAGACCGGCGTGCTGCTTGGCGATGTTGTTGATCAGTTCCATCATGTTGACGGTCTTGCCGACACCGGCGCCACCGAACAGACCGACCTTGCCGCCCTTGGCAAACGGGCAGACCAGATCGATCACCTTGATCCCGGTCTCGAGCAGATCGACCGACGGCGAAAGCTCATCGAACTTGGGTGCAGGCTGGTGAATGACGCGGCGCTCATCGGTGCCAATCGGCCCGGCTTCGTCGATCGGCCGGCCGAGTACGTTCATGATGCGACCGATGGTGGCGTCGCCCACCGGGACCGAAATCCCGGTACCGGTATTGTTGACCTTCATGCCGCGCCGCAGGCCGTCGGAGGAACCCATGGCTATGGTACGCACCACACCATCTCCGAGTTGTTGCTGAACCTCAAAAGTCAGATCAGTTTCGCAGCCGTCGTGTTCTTCGGCTTTGTCGAGCAGAAGTGCGTCATAGATTCTGGGCATTGCATCGCGCGGGAACTGGATGTCCACCACCGCACCGATACACTGAACAATGTTTCCTTGACTCATCGTCGTATCCTCAATCAATAAACTGGGTTCGCGTGGTCAGACGGCCGCTGCGCCGCTGACAATTTCCGAAAGCTCTTTGGTAATCGCGGCCTGGCGCGCTTTGTTGTAAACCAGCTTGAGCTCGCCGATCACGTTCTTGGCGTTGTCCGAAGCCGACTTCATGGCCACCATGCGTGCACTCTGTTCGGACGCCATGTTCTCGGCAACCGCCTGATACAGGATCGCTTCGACGTAACGCAACAGCAGATCGTCAATGACTGGCTTGGCCTCCGGTTCGTAGATGTAATCCCAGCGGTTACGGCTGGTGGAGCCGACCAGATCACCGGAGAGCGGCAACAACTGTTCGATCACCGGCTCCTGCTTCATGGTGTTGATGAACCGGGTATAGGCGATGTACAGGACATCGATCTCGCCGTTGATATAGGCGTCGATCTGAACCTTGGCCGGCCCGATCAGTTTTTCCATATGCGGAGTATCGCCCAGGCCCACCACATGCGACACGAGATTGGCACCGGTACGCATCATGAAAGCGAAACCCTTGTTGCCGATGGCGCTCACCTGCAGTTTTTTGCCTTCGGCGTCCCACTCCTTCATCCGGCCCAGAGCCAGACGCAGGATATTGGTATTCAGGCCACCGCAAAGCCCCTTGTCGGAGGTTACCGTCAGCAGGCCAACCGCTTTGACCTCGTCCCGATTTTCCAAAAAGGGATGGCTGTAGTCGGTCAGGGCATGCGAGAGGTTTCCGGCAACCCGCCGGATCTTCTCGCCATAGGGCCGGGCGGCGCGCATCCGATCCTGCGCCTTGCGCATTTTCGAGGCGGCCACCATCTCCATGGCCTTGGTGATCTTGCGCGTACTTTCGACGCTCTTGATCTTGTTACGGATTTCCTTGCCGCTCGCCATAGCAATCTCCTCGGTCGTTCAGGCCAACGTGGCCTTGAACTCCCCGATCGCCTTGGTGAGTTCCTGCTCAGCGTCAGCATCAAGTTCTTTGCTCGTTTCAATCTTGCTGACGAGGGCGGCGTATTTTTGCTTGACGAATCCGTGCATCTGCTTCTCGATCTCAAGCGCCTTCTTGACTTCAACATCGTCGAAGAAACCCTTGTTAACCGCGTGCAGTGTGATGGCCATTTCGGAAACGGCCATCGGCGCGTACTGCGGCTGCTTCATCAGTTCGGTCACCAGGCGGCCACGATCCAGCTGCTTGCGCGTTGCTTCGTCGAGATCGGAAGCAAACTGGGCGAAAGCCGCCAGTTCCCGGTACTGGGCGAGCGCCAGACGCACGCCACCACCAAGTTTCTTGATCACCTTGGTCTGCGCTGCGCCACCGACGCGCGACACCGAGATACCGGCATCGATGGCCGGACGCACACCGGCATTGAAGAGATCGGTATCGAGGAAGATCTGGCCGTCGGTAATCGAAATGACGTTGGTCGGAACGAACGCGGACACGTCGCCGGCCTGCGTTTCGATCACCGGCAACGCCGTCAGCGAACCGGTCTTGCCTTTGACCTCGCCATTGGTGAACTTCTCGACCCAGGCTTCGGAAACTCGGGCAGCGCGCTCAAGCAGACGGGAATGCAGGTAGAAAACGTCGCCGGGATAGGCTTCACGACCCGGCGGGCGGCGCAGCAGCAGCGAGACCTGACGGTAGGCCCAGGCCTGCTTGGTCAGATCGTCATAAATGATCAGGGCGTCCTGCCCGCGGTCGCGGAAGTACTCGCCCATGGTGCAGCCGGAGTAGGGGGCAATGAACTGCAAGGCCGCCGACTCGGCCGCCGTGGCCGCAACCACGATGGTGTAGTGCATGGCGCCGTGTTCTTCGAGCTTGCGGACCACGTTGACCACGGTCGAGGCCTTCTGACCGATGGCCACGTAGATGCAAATCAGGTTCTTGCCCTTCTGATTGATGATGGTATCGACGGCCACCGCCGTCTTGCCCGTCTGCCGGTCACCGATGATCAGTTCGCGCTGGCCGCGACCGATCGGAACCATTGCGTCGATCGACTTCAAACCCGTCTGCACCGGCTGCGAAACCGACTTGCGCCAGATCACGCCCGGCGCGACTTTCTCGATCTTGTCGGTCAGTTTGGCGTTGATCGGACCCTTGCCGTCAATCGGCTGACCGAGCGAATTGACCACACGTCCGAGCAGTTCCGGACCGACAGGAACTTCAAGAATGCGGCCGGTCGTCTTGACCGTGTCGCCTTCAGTAATATGCTCGTATTCGCCGAGAACCACAGCCCCGACGGAGTCGCGCTCGAGGTTGAGCGCCATGCCGAAGGTGCCGCCCGGGAATTCGAGCATTTCGCCCTGCATCGCATCGGCCAGGCCGTGTATCCGGCAGATGCCGTCGGTCACCGAGACGACAGTACCTTGCGTACGGGTTTCGGCGCCCACATCCAGATTCTGAATCTTGTTCTTGATCAGTTCACTGATCTCGGAAGGATTCAATTGCATCGTTTTCTCCTAACGGGCATGGATTTGGCACCATCCCTGATTGTGAAAGTCATTGACATGTCCGTTTCCCTCACCCCCGACCCCTCTTCCAGAGATGCGAGGGGTGATTCGAGAGTTGCTCGCGCGACTTTCATATTAATTCTTGAGCGCCGTGGCCATTGCGTCAAGCTTGCCGCGTACGGAAGCATCAAGGACCTGGTCACCTACCACCACCCTGATTCCGCCAATCAGCGCTGCATCCACCTCGACACGAGGCTGGAGTTTGCTGCCGAAATGCGATTCAAGCTGACTCATCAGATTTTTCAGTTGTGCATCGTCGAGAGGATAGGCGCTGGTCACGACAGCATCCTTGACTCCCTCGTCTGCGCTTTTGAGTTGCTCGTAGATTTCCTGGATTTGGGTCAGCACGTCGAGCCGCTCGTTCTCAGCCAGAATGCCAACAAAAGAAGCCAGTTGCCGGTTGCCGGCTTCGCCGGTTAGAGAAACAAAGAGATCGGCGACCTGCCCGGCGGAAAATTTCGGATTACCGACGACCTTGGCCATCTCGGCATCTTGCGCGATGGCAGCAAGCCGTTGCAGCCGGTCCGACCAGACCGCCAGCGCCTTGCTTTCACGCGCCAGACGAAAAACCGCCTGCGCATAGGGACGAGCGATGGTGACAGATTCAGCCATGAGCGTCAGAGGTCCTGTTTGATCGTCGCCAGCATCTCGGCGTGCACCCTGGCATCGATTTCGCG
>CAIVZW010000106.1 GCA_903910495.1 uncultured beta proteobacterium | reverse complement strand
CCAGTTGGTGCCCGTTTCGGAGAAAGCCTGGAAAACGCAGGGCTCGCGCATGTTCATCCAGGTCAATACCCAGGTCAGGATCGAAGACCTGATCAAGGGCATGATCGTGCAGTCGGGTAACGACGCCTGCGTCGCGCTGTCCGAAGCCATCGCCGGCAGCGAGGACAATTTTGCGCAGATGATGGGGCGCGAGGCGCAGCGCCTCGGCATGACGGCGACGAGTTTCCGCAACTCGACCGGCATGCCCGATGCGCAGCACTACACCACGGCGCGTGATCTGGGCAAGCTGACCGGCGCGCTGATTCGCGATTTCCCCGAGGAGTACGCGAAGTACTATTCGCTCAAGGACTTCCGCTACAACAACATCACCCAGCCCAATCGCAACCGCCTGCTGTGGCTTGATCCGACCGTCGATGGAGTGAAGACGGGGCATACCGATGGCGCCGGCTACTGCCTGATCTCCTCGGCCAAGCGCGGCCCGCGCCGCCTGCTGTCGGTTGTGCTGGGCGCTGCTTCCGATAGCGTGCGTGCGCAGGAGTCACTGAAGCTGCTCAATTTCGGCTTCCAGTTTTACGATGCCGTACAGCTCTACGCCAAGAATCAGACCGTTTCCAGCCTCAAGGTCTGGAAGGGTTCGGAGAGTCTGGTCAAAGCCGGTTTCAGCAGTGACTTCATCCTCGCCGTGCCCAAGGGTTATGGGCCGCGCCTGAAAGTCGAATTGCTCTCGCAGCAGCCGCTGGTCGCTCCGGTGACGCCGGGGCAGGTGGTGGCCACGATGAAAGTCAGTATCGACGGCAAGCCGTTCGGCGAATACCCGGTGGTTGCCATTGAAGGCGTCCCGGTGGCCGGCATCTTCGGACGAATGATCGATTCGGTTCGGCTCTGGTTCAACTGACGGAACGCGTCGTGACCGCTTATCTCAACGGCTGCTTTCTGCCGCTCTCCGAAGCCAGGATCTCCCCGCTTGATCGCGGTTTCCTGTTTGGCGACGGCGCTTACGAGGTCATCCCGGTCTATTCACGCTTTCCGTTCCGCATTGATGAGCACCTGCGCCGCCTGCAGGACTCGCTTGACGGCATCCGCCTGAGCAACCCGCACACGCCTGAGCAATGGCGGGCGATCATCCTGCGCATCGTTGCGGCGGCGCAATTCGATGATCAGACGCTGTACATCCAGGTCACCCGCGGTGCCGACAACAAGCGCGACACGCCTTTCCCGAGCGGTGTTGCGCCGACGGTATTCTTGTTCACGGCGCCCCTGATTAGCCCCACGGCGGAGCAGCGCGCGAGTGGTATTGCCGCCATTAGCGCACCTGATATCCGCTGGGGACGCTGCGACCTCAAGACCATCTCCCTGCTGGCCAACGTACTGACACGCCAGTTGGCCATCGACGCCGGGTGTATTGAAACCATCATGCTGCGCGACGGTTTCCTGACCGAAGGCTCGGCGTCGAACATATTCGTCGTCAGCGATGGCCTCATCCTGGCACCGCCCAAGGATCAGCGCATGCTGGCCGGCATTACCTACGACGTGGTGCTCGAACTCGCGGCAAAACATGGCGCCGCGCATGCTGTGCGCCCGGTTTCCGAAGCCGAACTGCACTCCGCCGACGAACTGTGGATGACCTCATCAAACAAGGAAGTGCTGGCCATCACGACGCTTGACGGCCAGCCGGTCGGACACGGTGCGCTGGCCGGCAAGCCCGGCCCGGTAACGCGGCAGATGCAGGCCTGGTACTGCGCTTTCCGGGACGAGGTGATGCGCCATGCCGAGTCCTGAGATGCCACAGCAGGAAACCCTGCTCGAATTTCCCTGCGCTTTTCCGCT
>CAIVZW010000105.1 GCA_903910495.1 uncultured beta proteobacterium | reverse complement strand
GTGCGTCGCGTCAACGATCGCACGGAGCGAGAACTCGTGATTCGCATCGTGGCGCTGGCGGTTGGAACGGCGACGGAAATCCCCGAGCCCATGGCCGATCGCCTGATGACCGCCGCACACGCGGCGTTACTGGCCGACGTGACGCTCGGTGGCCTGGCGCTGGGGATGGAAGAAACCGACACCGACTGGCAGCAAGACGACGCCGACATGGATGTGGCGGCACTGCCATCCCGCTACCGCATCACCTACCGCACATTTGCCCACGACCTCACCCAGAAAGGATAAGTCCATGCCGCAAATCGAACTTCTCAAGATCCACACCCATGCCGGCGTCGAGCATGGCGCAGGTGCCGTCATCGATGTCGATGGCAGCACGGCGAATTGGCTCATCGAGCACGGCGTTGGCCAGGCCGCCACGGCAGCAGAGCCACGACGATCCCGTCACAACGAAGCAACCCCAGTCTCTCCACTCACCTCACACAAGGAGTAACACCTCATGAGCTATTTTTCTGGACAAGGACGCGTCTTCATCGGTTCGCGTGACATCAACGGTAATCCGCAAGGGCTCACCTTCGTCGGTAACGTCCCCGACCTCAAGGTTTCGCTGTCGGTCGAAACCCTGGAGCATCAGGAATCCCAATCCGGCCAGCGCTTGACCGATCTGCAACTCATCAAAACAAAGAAAGGCGAGTTTGCCTGCACGCTGGAGGAACTCATCCAGTCGAATCTGGAACTCGCGCTTTACGGTTCCACCACCGTCGTGACCACCGGCACCGTCACCGACGAGCCGGTGATTGCTGCGGCGGAGCTCGGCAAACTCTATCTGCTCGGCAAACAAAATGTCTCCACGGTCGTGGTGAAGGCCGGCGCGACGGTTGTGGCGGCGGGCAAATACACGGTCAACGCCAAACACGGTTCGATCATGTTTACCGACATCACCGGGGTCACGGGTGCGATTGCTGCCAGTTACAGCTACGGCGCGGCCAATGTTACGGCGATGTTCACGCAGCCGCTGCCCGAGCGCTGGGTGCGCTTCGAGGGTCTGAACACGGCAGACAGTAACAAAGAAGTCGTCATCGACCTCTATCGGGTGGCCATCAATCCGACCAAGGACTTGTCGGTGATTGGCACGGACTTGATGAAGTTCGAATTGTCGGGTCAGGTGCTGGCGGATCTGACCAAGGCGGCCGCCGGTGCGCTCGGTCAGTTTGGTCGCCTCATCCTCTTATGATGACGAGCGACACGTTTGCTGCGCTGCCGCCGGTGCCGGTGACGCTCGTCATCGGCGGTGAACGCCTCGAACTCACTCCGATCAAGGTTGGCGAGGTGCCGGCCTTTGCCAAGGCGGTGCAACCTGTCGCATTGAGCCTATCAGCCTCTCCCGACTGGCTGGCGCTCCTTGCCGAGCATGGCGAAGCGGTGATTGAGGCGGTCGCCATCGCCAGCCGTCGCCCGGCCGAGTGGGTGAGGGACTTGGAACTCGACGAGGCCGTACGTCTGGCAGAAGCGGTATTCGAGGTGAATGCCGATTTTTTTATCCAGCGCGTGCTGCCGAGCCTGACCGAAGCGGCGACGCGAATCAGCCAAACCCTGGGACCTCGGATCCCTGGAGTGATGCACTCCAGCGTCTGATCGCTGCGGGGCATGCCTACGCCAGCATCCTGAATTACACCCTGGCGCAGGTCGATGCCTTCATCACTGCCATCGATCGGCAGGAGTCACGGCGATTGGCGAATCTTCTGACGGTCGTGAGCGTTGGCGCACAAGGCAGCAGTGATGCCATCAAGAAGTTTATGAGGCGCCTCGATGCTTAAGATTTCGCTGACCACCGCCGGCTTGCTCGACAAATCCACACTCGAGGCCTGGACGCGGCAAAAGCAGGTCGCCATTCACAAGGCGGTGGCCGCTGGTATGCAAGTCGGCGGCACGTCAGTAGCCGATGTCGTGCGCAACAAAATGAAGTCCGATTTCACAGTCAAGAAAGCGGCCTTCGTGAATTCACTGCGTGCCAAGGTCTATGACCGCGACCCGGACAAACTGCCGGCGGTGCTCATCGGCTCGAAGATTCCGTGGCTGGGTATCCATGTCCGGGGTGGAACACTCTCTGGGCGGATGCTGATACCGCTGACCGAGGAAGGTCGTCGCATCGGTCGTCGTGCCTTCAAGCGCGTCATCGATGCGCTGATTCGTTCCGGCAATGCGTATTTCATTCAGAAAGGCGGACGCGTCATTTTGATGGCCGAAAACCTGAAAGAAAATGCGTCCTCCCTATCGCGATTCAAGCGGGCTGAACGCAAACGCACGGGCACCAAGAGCGTGAAGCGCGGCCAGGAAATCCCGATCGCCGTCCTGGTACCCAACGTGACACTGAAACGGCGCTTCGATCTGGCTGGCGTGGTGCGGGGCCAGTTGCCCGTCCTCGCCCGAGCCATTGAAACGCAACTCTCCAAGATTTAGGACCTGAGCTACCCGTGACCCAAGACCGTGCTCAACTGCTGATTACTGCCGTCGATCAGACCCGGACGGCCTTTGATTCGATTCGCGGCAACCTCGCCAAACTCGGCGACGAGTCGAACCGGGTCAAAGGACTGCTGGCGGGCCTGGGCGTTTCGCTGTCTGTTGCCGGGTTCGCAGCCATGATCAAGGGTGCGATCGACGCGGCCGATCATCTCAACAAGCTTTCGCAGAAAATCGGCATCTCGGTGGAGGCGCTGTCGACCTTGCGCTTTGCCGCGCAGTTGTCGGATGTGAGCCTGGAATCCTTGCAGAAAGGCATCAAGAGCCTGTCGCAGAACATTACTGAAGCCAATACCGGCATCGGTGATGGCGCGCAGTTGTTCCAGGCACTCGGCATTTCAGTCAAGAATGCCGATGGCAGCATGAAATCCACCGAGGACGTGCTGCTGCAGGTGGCCAACGTCTTCGCCAATCTGGAAGACGGCGCGGTCAAGACGGCGCTCGCTGTCAAGATCTTCGGCAAGAGCGGCATGGACATGATTCCGTTCCTGAACCAGGGGGCTGCCGGCATCAATCAACTCACGGCGGAAGCCGAGCGCCTGGGTTTGAAACTCACCACCGAAACGGCGCGTTCGGCGGAAGCGTTCAACGACAATCTCACGGCACTCAAAGCCTCTTCGTCGGCACTGGGCATCACGCTGGCCCGTGATTTCCTGCCGGAACTCATCAACATCACGAATGCCATGCGCGAGGCGGCAAACGACTCGGGCAAGTTGAAGGCCATGTGGGTGGGTCTCGGCGGGGTCGGCAATCTCCTGTTCAACGGTACCGAGATCAAGCAGGCACGAGACGAGGTCGCGCGCATCCAGGAACTGGTTGATTCGACCCGCAAGAAGATCGACACCGGCAAAGCACCGGTGCCGTTCATGCCCTTCGATGTGAAGTTCAACGAGTCGGCGATGAGCACACTGCGGCGCAATCTCACCCAGTGGGAAAAAGACCTCGCGGCAGCGCAAGGGCGTCTGACGTCGCTCAACGAGGCGGGTCGACCCGAAGCCAAGACACCCACCGGCAAGCCGACTGAGGACATGCAGCGCATCGCCTGCGTCGTTTCCGGCGGACAGTGGGTGAACGGCAAGTGCGAGAAGAAGTCCGCCGACGGTGCGGAGAAGGACACCACCGGCGCAAAACTCGCCGTGGTCAAAGCGCAAGCCGAGTCCGAATTCAAAGTCCTGAAGGAAGGGCTCGATCTGCAAAAAACAGCACTGGACCGATCACTCGATGATCGGCTGGTGTCCGTGCGTGATTACCACCAAGCCAAGACACAGATCGAGCAGCAGGCCATCGACCAGGATCTCGCGGCAAAGCAGCAGGAACTGAGCGCGCAATCAGCGGTAGCCGTCGGCGGCAAGGATGAAGCGCAGCGCCTGCGCGCCAAAGCCGAGGTAAAGAAACTTGAAGGTGAGATCACCGTGCTCAACATGAAGCGTGGCGAAGTTGAGATCGCCAATGCACATGCTGCGGCCAAGGCCGAGAAGGAACTGGCCGACGAGTTAGCCCGCGTACGCGACCGCATGGCCGAGATCGGTGGCACAGGCGGTGGCGGGGCCGGCGGCGACGTCACCCGGGCACGGCTCGAGCGCGAATACCAACCCCTGATCGAGAAACTGCAACGCATGGGCGACACCACCGGCGCCGCCGATGTCGGCCGCCTGATCAACGTCGAAGCAGACATGGCGGAATTGGCGAAACTCGAGCGCCAGTATCAGAACGTCACCGACCGCATGAGCATCCGCGAACGGGAACTCCAGGTGCAGAAGGATGCCGGGATGATTACCGAGGCGCAGATGCGGCGCGAGGTGCTGGCTTTGCATCAACAGACTGCCACCGAAGTGGATGGGATGATTCCCAAGATGCAGGCGCTTGCAGCTGCCACGGGCTCGGAGGAAGCCATCAACCGGGTATCCCGGCTCAAGGTGGAAGTGGCGGGTCTCAAGACGGTGGCCGATGACGTGGCCACACGCATCAACGGTGATGTGGAGAACGCCTTCACGACAATGTTTGAACAGATTGGGTCGGGTGCGAAATCGGCTTCCGACGCGTTTGGTGATTTTGCCCGCTCGGTGCTCTCGGCCATCAACCGCATCGCTGCACAAAAGATCGCCGAGGAATTGTTTGGCGGGATGAGTAAGGGCGCTGGTGGTGCCAGTGGCGGCTTGGGTGGCCTG
>CAIVZW010000104.1 GCA_903910495.1 uncultured beta proteobacterium | reverse complement strand
CTGGTTGGCGAGGCGATGCGCGGACGCCGCGACCGTGTTTTCCTGGTCAGCAAGTTTTATCCGCAAAATGCTACGCTGCACGGGACACAACGGGCCTGCGAGGCCAGCCTGCAACGCCTTGGAGTAGATTGCCTCGATCTCTACCTGCTGCACTGGCGCGGTAGCGTCCCCTTGCAGGAAACTGTCGCCGCGCTGGAGCGCTTGCAGGCACAGGGGAAAATCCGCCATTGGGGCGTCAGCAACCTCGACACGGCGGACATGCAGGAACTATGCGACCAGCCCGGTGGACATCGGGTGGCAGTGAACCAGGTGCTCTACAACCTGTCACGCCGTGGTATCGAATGGGATTTACTGCCCTGGTGCGCAGAACGTCGGATTCCGCTCATGGCCTATTCGCCCATCGAGCAGGCACGACTGCTGCGCCACCCCGGCCTGCGCGATCTGGCTCGCCGACTCGGCGTGACGCCGGCGCAACTGGCACTCGCCTGGCTGCTCCGGCACGATCAGTTGATTGTCATCCCCAGGACGTCGACGCGCGACCATCTCGAAGACAACTTCAGCGCGTTGCAGTGCGAGCTTGATGCCGCGACGCTCGCCGAGCTCGACCGGATGTTCCCGCCACCTCGGCGAGCCTCACCACTCGAAATGCTGTAAACGACGGACAAGGAAAGACGAGCCATGACCCAGCAGACCATTGCCTTGCCTGGCAAGCCTCTGACCATCAAGGTCCACGAAAGCGACAACGTGGCCATCGTCGTCAATGGCGGAGGTCTGGCGGCGGGGACGGTGTTCGCTGACGGGCTTACGCTAAGAGAACATGTCCCGCAGGGACACAAGGTGGCGCTCCTTGATCTGGCTCAGGATGAAGCTATCCTGCGCTACGGCGAGACCATCGGTTACGCCCTCAGGCCGATCGCCAAGGGCTCGTGGATCGAGGAGTCGCTGGTCCGCTTGCCGGTAGCGCCGCCGCTCGAGACCCTGCCGCTGGCGACCCAGGTGCCGCCGGCGCTGCCGCCCCTCGAAGGTTATACCTTCGAAGGCTACCGCAATCCCGACGGCTCCGTCGGTACCAAGAACCTGCTGGCGATCACCCAGACCGTTCAGTGCGTCGCCGGTGTCGTCGATTACGTTGTCAAGCGCATCAAGGCCGAACTGCTGCCGAAATACCCCAATGTCGATGGCGTCATCGGCCTCAATCACATCTACGGCTGTGGCGTGGCGATCAATGCCCCGGCCGCGGTGGTGCCGATCCGCACCATTCACAACCTGGCGCTCAATCCCAACTTCGGCAACGAGGTGATGGTCATCAGCCTCGGCTGCGAGAAATTTACGCCGGAGCGTCTGCTCGGCGAAGGCGGCATTCCGATCAAGGTCGTCAGTGACCAGGTGATCTGCCTGCAGGACGAGAAATTCACCGGCTTCATGTCCATGGTCAACGCCATCATGAAACAGGCCGAAGTGCATCTGGCCCGGCTCAACCAGCGCCGGCGCGAAACCTGCCCGGCCTCCGATCTGGTTGTTGGCGTCCAGTGCGGTGGCAGCGATGCCTTCTCCGGCGTCACCGCCAACCCGGCGGTCGGCTATGCATCCGATCTGCTGGTGCGGGCCGGAGCCACCGTGATGTTCTCGGAAGTCACTGAAGTGCGAGATGCGATTCATCTGCTCACTCCGCGCGCCGCGAACGAAGAGGTCGGCCGCGCGCTGCTGCGCGAGATGGCCTGGTACGACAAGTATCTCGCGACGGGAGGGACTGATCGTGCCGCCAATACGACGCCGGGCAACAAGAAGGGCGGCCTCGCCAACATCGTCGAAAAGGCCATGGGTTCGATTGCCAAATCCGGCAAGAGCGCAATCGTCGGCGTTCTCTCGCCCGGCGAGAAAGTGCAGCAGAAGGGTTTGATCTTCGCCGCCACCCCGGCCAGCGACTTTGTCTGCGGCACGCAGCAACTGGCTTCGGGAATGACCATCCAGGTGTTCACCACAGGTCGCGGCACGCCGTACGGATTGGAAGCCTCGCCGGTTATCAAGGTCGCCACCCGTTCGGACCTCGCGGTGCGTTGGCACGACCTGATGGAGGTCAACGCCGGCACCATCGCCACCGGCGAAGCGACGATCGAGGATGTCGGCATGGAGATCTTCCTGCTGATCCTCGACGTCGCCAGCGGCCGCAAGAAAACCTGGGCCGATCAGTGGGGTCTGTACAATTCGCTCGCCGTGTTCAACCCGGCGCCAGTGACCTGAGTTCGACTTTTCAATCACCTGAGGCGATCTTGATGCAATACGAGCAAGGATTATTCGAATTCAAGCCCAACCAGCGCTACCCCGATCCCTCGGTGCTGGTTCTCGACCCGAGCTTTGCCAGCTACCGTCTCTACAGCAGCACGGTCGAGCAATTGGCCAGCGGCATGCGCTGGGCCGAAGGGCCGGTATATTTTCCCGAGGACGGCGGCTACCTGCTGGTCAGCGACATCCCGAACAACCGCATCATGAAATACAGCGAGAAGGACGGCAGCTTCAGCGTCTTCCGCCAGCCATCGAACTGGGCCAACGGCAATACGCGTGATCGCCAGGGCCGTCTCGTCACCTGCGAGCATTCGCTGACGCGCCGCGTGGTGCGCACCGAGGAGAACGGCAAGCTCACGGTGCTGGCCGACAGCTTCGAAGGCCGGAAACTCAACGCCCCCAATGACGTCGTCGTCAAGTCCGACGATTCCATCTGGTTCACCGACCCCCTGTTCGGCATCAACGGTGACTGGGAAGGCTTCAAAGCCAGGCCTGAGCAGGCCAACACCAACGTGTTTCGCATCGGCGTTGATGGCCAGTTGAGCGCGGTGATCACCGATCTCGGCAATCCCAATGGCCTGGCTTTTTCACCCGACGAGAAAAAGCTCTATGTGGTCGAATGCAGGGGTACGCCCAACAGCAGTATCTGGAGTTACGACGTCAATGCAGATGGCACTGTGGCCAACAAGACCAAGCTGATCGATGCGGTTGATCAGGGGGCGCCTGACGGTTTCAGGATCGACCAAGACGGCAACCTGTGGTGCGGTTGGGGCAGCAATGGTGCATTGCAGCCCCAGCCTGCCGAAGTGAATGGACGCAAGGTCTTCCAACTCAAAGGCAAGTCCGAGGATCTGGACGGCGTCATGGTGTTCAACCCGCAGGGCAAAGCCATCGGCTTCATCAGGCTGCCCGAGCGCTGCGCCAACCTGTGCTTCGGCGGCCCCAAGAACAACCGCCTGTTCATGGCCAGTTGCCATTCGCTTTATGCCCTTTACGTCGAGGCGCACGGTGCAGTTTAGAATCAGTTCCATCTTCACCAGGATTCCTGGCGGATGGGCTATCCGGTAATAATCTCGAAATGGAGAAGAAGATGCTGAGCGTAAATGGCCAAAAGGTATTAGCGGGCGATCGCATTGCCTGGGTCCGGGTGTCATCGGTGTTTTTGCCTCTGGCCAATCCTGTCAGTGACGCCAAGGTGCTGACCGGCCGGCAAAAACCGATGACCGAGATCGCCCTGCTCTTTGCCGAAATAGAGAGTACCGATGGGCACCAGGGCCTCGGATTCAGCTATTCCAAACGGGCGGGTGGGCCGGGTCAGTTTGCCCATGCCAGGGAAATCGTCCAGACGCTGATTGGAGAGGATCCCAGCGATATTTCAAAGCTGTGGGACAAGCTGTGCTGGGCGGGCGCCTCGGTAGGGCGTAGTGGCTTATCGACGCAAGCCATCGGTGCTTTTGATGTGGCGCTGTGGGACATGAAAGCCAGGCGCGCCGGCCTGTCGTTAGCCAAATTGCTTGGTTCGCATCGGGACTCGGTTCGTTGCTACAACACCTCTGGCGGCTTTCTGCACACCCCGCTGGAGCAGTTGCTGGTGAATACCACGGCCTCGCGTGAAAAAGGGATAGGCGGCATCAAGCTCAAGGTCGGGCAACCGGACTGCGCACTGGACATCAAGCGAGTGGAGGCGGTGCGCAAGCATCTGGGGGACTTTCCCCTGATGGTCGACGCCAATCAGCAATGGGATCGCCCGACGGCACAACGCATGTGCCGTATCTTCGAGCAATTCAACCTGATCTGGATTGAAGAACCTCTGGATGCCTACGACAACGAAGGCCATGCCGCTCTGGCGGCACAATTCGACACCCCGATTGCGACGGGCGAAATGCTGACCAGCGCCGCCGAGGTTGCCGAGTTGATCAGGTATCGTGCAGCCGATTACATCATGCCCGATGCGCCACGCGTTGGCGGCATCACGCCTTTTCTGAAGGTGGCCGGACTGGCGGACCATGCCGGACTCCTGCTGGCTCCCCATTTTTCCATGGAACTGCACGTGCATCTGGCCGCTGCCTATCCGCGCGAGCCTTGGGTTGAGCACTTCGAGTGGCTTGAGCCGTTGTTCAATGAACGGCTGGAAACCAGGGATGGCCGGATGCTGGTGCCGACCCGGCCCGGACTGGGAGTAAGCCTGAGTGATCAGGCCAGAGCCTGGACACGCGAACAGGCTGAAGTTGGAGTACGCCCTTAGCATCAGGGGAAGGAACATCAAGCAATAACCGGCGGTGCGGCATCCATTGGGCAAAGATGCCGAGCGTGTTTGACAGCAGCAAATTTGCGGTTAGTGTGTCCGCTTTACGAATTTGGTTTAAGTCATATCAAGAAGGCAGGAGCAGTAGTGTTTTTCCGGGCTGAATCCGGATTCAGGTTGTCTAACTTTAACAACGAGAGGGTAGTGCCATGATTGTGCTGAAACGTTCGAAAATTACCGGTTTCATTTCTGCGGCGGCAGTAACGGCTGCGTTGTTGCTGTCACCGGCAAGTCATGCTGCAGATGAATTCAATCACCTGGTGCGCATCATTGTTCCCAACGCGCCCGGCGGGACGTCCGACATTCTGGCCCGGATCATCGCGCCCAAACTGTCCGCTGCCATCGGGCAAACGGTGATCGTGGAGAATAAAACCGGTGCTGCCGGCAATATCGGCTCGGATGCGGTGGCGAAATCGCCCAAGGACGGCCATACGCTGTTGCTGACCGATCTCGGTTCGCTGGCCACGGCGCCCACCCTGTTCAGCAACCTCTCCTTCGATGTCGAAAAGGATCTTGCTCCGGTCGGCCTGGTGATGTATGCACCCTACGTTCTGGCTGTGCATCCCTCGGTGCCGGCAAAGACCGTGGCTGAGCTGATCAGCTACGTGCGTGCCAATCCGGGCAAGCTGGCAATGGCCAACTCCGGGATCGGCGGCATCAACCACATTACGGGCATCATCATTGCAAAGGAACTGGGCCTCAACTGGAAAAATGTGCCTTACAAAGGAGGGGCGGCGGCCTCGCGCGCTGTCGTCTCGGGTGAGTCGACCATCATCATCAATGGCGCTACTGCAACCCTGCCGTTTGTCACCAGCGGACAGATTGTCGGGCTGGCCATTGCCGGCAAGAACCGCGTGAAAAACATGCCCAATATGCCGACATTCCAGGAAGCGGGTTTGCCTCAGGGTGATGCCGGATCATTCCAGGGCATCATGACCACTGGGGGCACGCCGCCGGCCGTGGTCAAGCGACTGAGCGACGAGTTGCGCAAGATTCTGGCAGAGCCGGAAATGCAGCAAAAAATTGCCGAACAGGGCGGTGAAGTTCGCGCGGGCACATCCGAAGACATGAGGGTCTGGATGCAGACGCACATCAAGAAATTTGGCGCTGAAATCACCGCTGCCAACATCAAGGTCGAATAAGAATGCAGGAGTTTCATGAAAAAGAACCGAAGAGCCGGCCGGGGATGGAAGACCTGCTCTTTGGGATATTTCTCGCGGCCGTGTCCATCGCGGTTTTTTTCATTACGCGGAAATTGGCCGTGGGTAGCGCGGCCGACATGGGGCCGGGATATTTTCCAAAAGCCATCGCCTGGGGCATGCTGGTGTTTGGCGTGTTTTTCATCGGCAAGTCATTCGTCATTCCTGGCGACAAAATCAAGCTGCCGCACTGGCGGGCATTGATATTGGTTCCGGCCTCGGTCGGCGTATTTGCCTTGTTGGTCAATACGGCCGGACTGGCTCTTGCCAGTTTTCTGTCGATGGTAGTCGTCAGTCTGGCCAGCAAGGAAACACGCTTGCTGGAAGTCATCGCCTTCAGTGCGGCGGTTTCTGCCGGGTCGGTCCTGCTGTTTGTCAAGGCACTGGCTTTGCCGGTGCCCATTTTCCCCTGGTAGGCGCAATGGAACTCTTCGACAATTTGATGTTCGGGTTTTCAACGGCACTGCAGTGGAACAATCTGCTGTTCTGTCTGATCGGGGTGGTGATCGGAACCGCCATTGGCGTATTGCCCGGTATCGGACCGCTTCCGACCATCGCCCTGTTGCTGCCGTTTACATTCGGCATGTCGCCGGCGACGGGCTTCATCATGCTGGCCGGTATTTTTTATGGCGCTCAGTATGGCGGATCGACGACGGCCATCCTGGTTAACATTCCAGGAGAAACATCGTCAGTCGTGACCTGCCTGGACGGACACCAGATGGCGCGCCAGGGCCGTGCAGGAACGGCTCTGGCGATTGCGGCCATCTCGTCTTTTTTTGCCGGAACAGTCGCCACCATCGTGATTGCCCTGTTGAGCACGCCGCTGTCCAAACTCGCGCTGAGTTTTACCGCGGTTGAATTTTTCAGCCTGATGATCCTCGGTCTGGTGGCCGCCGTTATTCTGGCGCATGGCTCCGTGCTCAAGTCACTGGCCATGGTCGGGCTGGGCCTGCTGTTGGGCGTTGTCGGCATTGATGTCAATGCCGGCGTGGCCAGAATGACCTTCAATATTCCCGAATTCGCCGATGGCCTCGGATTTGTTTCCGTGGCCATGGGATTTTTCGGCCTGGCCGAGATTATCGCCAATATTGAACACCCCTCGGAACGAATCATCGTCACCCAGAAAATGAAGGATCTGATGCCCACCATGGCGGATCTGAAGGCGGCTTTCCCGGCCATGCTCCGCGGCACGGCGATCGGTTCGATTCTGGGCGTGCTGCCCGGTGGCGGCGCGGCGCTGCCGCCGTTTACCGCCTACGCCGTGGAAAAGAAAATCGCCAAGGATCCTTCGCGCTTCGGTAAAGGAGCTATTGAAGGCGTGGCTTCGCCTGAAGCGGCGAATAACGCCGGGGCGCAAACCAGCTTCATCCCGCTGCTGACCCTGGGCATTCCGTCCAATGGCGTCATGGCCCTGATGATCGGGGCCATGATGATCCAGGGGATCCAGCCCGGGCCGCAAATCATGACGGAACAGCCGGAACTCGTTTGGGGTGTCATCGCCAGCATGTGGACCGGAAACCTGATGCTGTTGATCATCAATCTGCCGCTGATCGGCATCTGGGTCTCGCTGCTGAAGGTGCCCTACCGGCTTCTGTTTCCGGCAATCATGCTCTTTTGCTGCATCGGTGCTTTCGGCATCAGCAACAGCGTCGTCGATGTGTGGCTGATGCTGGTCTGTGCCGTGGTCGGCTATTTCTTCATCAAGATCAAGGTGGAAATTGCCCCCTTGTTACTGGGCCTGATCCTGGGCCCGATGCTCGAGGAAAATCTGCGCCGCGCCATGCTGCTCTCCGGGGGTGATGCCACGGTATTTTTCACCCGCCCGATCAGCGCCGTGCTTCTGGCAACGGTGGCCGTCATACTGCTGGTCATGCTGTCGCCCGTGGTGTTGCGCAAGCGGACCGAAATCGTGGAATCCGAATAGGCAGCCTTCCCGCAGCCGCGGGTTTGCTGCAATCGGGTGTGTCAATGCTTTCCTGGTCTCAGCTTTTTTCGCCTGCGCTGCGTGCCCCGCCGACAGGCAGAACTTCAATCCCGTATTTGCGCGCGACCTGATGGTAGAGTTCGCGCGCCGAGATGACCTTGGCGTTGCGAATTTCCTTGGCTTGAGCCATCTCCAGGTAGCGGATGGCTCGTTGTCCCAGCTCTTCGTTCCAGCCTTGGCGATCGAGCATGGTGAAGATCGCTTTGGCGGCGTTGACCAGAAACTGCAAATTGGGAACCTGCTCGGCCGCTTCGATCAGCATGTGCACCGAGGCTTCGATATCGCCACTGCGGGCCGCCAGTACGCCGCGGTTATTGAGCTCGACGATTTCCCTGCCGACCTTGGCCAGCAGCGACTGCCCGGCTTCTTCCCTGCCGGTCTTCAGGAAGACGCCCTGAATGTGCGCAATCATGCTGCGGTCTTCATGATTCTCGGCGGCGATTTTGCCCAGAATCTCCTGTGCCATGTCTTCGTCGCCGGAGGCCAGACAGGCATGGGCAAGGTCAACGGCAATTTTCTGCGGAAAATCCTTCTGCTCTTCTTCGCTCTGCAGGCTGTGATGCAAGGCGAGTGCTTTTTCCAGTGCCTGTTTGGCTTTGGCCGGTTCGCCTTCCTGATTGGCGCAGAGACTGTCCATGATCAGCGCCGCCAGTTCGCCCTGACTGCTGCCGCGCCAGTCCCGGCGGAGTTCCCGCGTAATTTTTTTGGCGCCATCCGTATGCCCATTGTCGAGCATGACCCGTGTCAGATTGGTGTAGTCGTCGATGACCCTGAGTGACGATCCGTTGTGGCGTTCGAGCACCTTGCCATAAGCGCGTTCGGCGGCATCGAGATCGTCGTTGCGCACGGCGACATCGCCGACCATGCGCTGCCGCAGCGAATTATTGGGAGAAATCACAGCGGCTTTTTGCAATACCTCCTGTGCTTCGGCAAGTTTGCCCATTTCTTCGCGCACACTGGCAACGAAATCATAGGCCGCCAGATATTCGGGAAAGTCCTCGATCAGCGAAACCCCCATCACTTCTGCTTCCGGCAATTCATTCATGCCGCGTAGCGCGCTAGCCAGACCCATGCGTGCCCAAGGAACCATGGCGTTGTCCATGACCTGCTGATAAACCGCCTGAGCTTCCCGGTGACGGCCAAGAATGTTCAGGATTTCGCCCTTGAAGCGCAGCGTGTCGTTGAGAAAGATATCCTCCTTGCCGATCAGTTGTTCACAGGTCGCCAGCGCATCGGAAAAAGCACCTTTATCCAGCTGTTCAAAAACCTTTACAAAAAACTGTTTCTTGTAAATCGCTCTGGCCAGGCGGGCCTGGAGTTGGTCCGCCGTGAACGGCTTGATCAGGTAATCGTCCGGTACCAACTCGGCTACGGATACCACATTGTGATAAGCGCGCTCGGCGGTAATGACCATGTACACCGTCGACAGTGAAATGAAGTGCTGATGCCGTAGTTCCTCTAGCAGTTGCTGGCCATCGCGACCATCATCGAGGAGATAATCGGCCAGGATGATGTCGAAAGCATATGATTTCACCTGCCGAATAACCTCGGCGGAGGTGCCGGCATTATGTACGGCACTGACTCCGAGCGTTGATAGAAGGAGGCGTAGCGAGTTGCGCGCACTGGTGTGGCGGTCGACCAGCAGTACGCGCATGTGCGCCAGATCCTTGTCCAGCTTTTGCAGCAGGTCGGCGGTGGTTTTCGGGTCCGTGGCGCTCATCTGAAGTACCTTACGCGACTGTCGGTCTGTGATCAAGCGAAAGCGACAGCGAAAACGAAACTGGAGCAGGTGGGCAGCGCAAAGATCAATGCCGTTATCGGGAGTGGACTCGCCGCTGGTCGGGCGTGGCAGGTGAAACCTGTTATTTTTCAGCGAATTGGCGTAGAATCCGCATCCCTTCAGCGTTCCCGGATCAAGCGGATTTCCCATGCAGTTTCCTGACCGTTTCGATGTAATCGTGGTCGGTGGCGGCCACGCCGGCACCGAGGCGGCGCTGGCCAGCGCGCGCATGGGCGCCAGAACGCTGCTGCTCACACACAGCCTCGATACGCTGGGGGCGATGAGTTGCAATCCGTCGATTGGCGGTATCGGCAAAGGACATCTGGTCAAGGAAGTCGATGCCCTGGACGGTGCGATGGCCGCGGCCACCGACGAGGCCGGTATCCAGTTTCGCATTCTCAACTCCAGCAAGGGACCCGCGGTGCGGGCGACACGCGCGCAGGCCGACCGCGTGCTCTACCGCCAGGCCATCCGCCACCGGCTGGAGAACCAGCCAAATCTGACCCTGTTTGCCCAGGCCTGCGACGATCTGCTGGTCGAGGATGATCGCGTAACGGGAGTCGTGACTCAACTCGGCGTACGCTTTTCAGCGCGCAATGTAGTATTGACTGCGGGCACCTTTCTCAATGGCCTGATTCACGTCGGGCTGTCGAATACCATCGGTGGCCGCATGGGCGAGTTGCCTTCGCAATCGCTCGCTGCACGTCTGCGTGAGATGCATCTGCCCGCCGGGCGCCTCAAAACGGGTACTCCGCCGCGCCTTGATGGCAAGAGCATAGACTTCTCGGTGCTGGAGGAGCAGCATTCGGACGATCCGCTGCCGGTGTTTTCCCTGCTCGGTCACGCCAGCCAGCATCCGCAG
>CAIVZW010000103.1 GCA_903910495.1 uncultured beta proteobacterium | reverse complement strand
GACATAAAGACCGGTCAGCGTCAGACCGGGAATGAAGGCGCCCTTGTACATGTCGCCGACCGATTTGCCGAGCTGGTCGGCCATGACGATCAGCACCAGCGAGGGCGGGATGATCTGCGCCAGCGTTCCGGACGCGGCGATAACGCCGGCCGCAAGCCGTTTGTCGTAGCCGTAACGCAACATGATTGGCAGCGAGATGAGCCCCATCGAAATGACCGAAGCAGCAACGACGCCGGTCGTCGCGGCGAGCAGTGCGCCGACGAAAATCACGGCGTAAGCCAGACCGCCGCGAATCGGGCCGAACAACTGGCCGATGGTATCGAGCAGGTCTTCGGCCATGCCCGAACGTTCGAGGATCAGACCCATGAAGGTAAAGAAAGGAACAGCCAACAGGGTCTCATTGGCCATGACGCCGAAGAGGCGATCCGGCATGGCCTGGAAGATCTGCGGGCCGATCAAGCCGAGTTCGATGCCGATCAGGCCGAAAACGACGCCGTTGGCCGCCAGTGCAAAGGCGACGGGAAAACCGACGAGCAGAAAAAGGATCATCGAGGCAAAAATGATCGGTGCCATATTGGCAATAATGAATTCAACCATCATGCGCCTCCCTTTTGGGCGGCGTTAGCCTTGATGGCCAGCGCGAGTTCTTCTTCCGGCGTCAATGCGTTGCGCTTCGCTGTCGGGTCCGGGCACAAGCCCTGGAGAAAACCGATACGTTTGATCAATTCGGAAATCCCTTGCACGATGAGCAGGAAAAAGCCAGCCGGAATCATCAAACGTGCAGGCCAGACGATCAAGCCGCCGGCGCTGTTGGACATTTCACTTGACTGGATGGCGTGAATGAAAACAGGCCAGGAGAGCACCATGATCACGATGGCCATCGGCATCAGAAAGAAGAGGATGCCGAAGATGTCGATCCAGGTCTGACCGCGCTTCGAGAACCTGCCGGAAATAAGGTCGATGCGCACATGCTCGTTGCGCAGCAGCGTATAACCGGCGCAGGAGAGGAAAATCAGGCCGAACAGATACCACTGGATCTCGAGAAAGGCGTTCGAGCTGTAATTGAAGGCGTAGCGCATGGTGGCGTTGGCGGCACTGATCAGCACGACGACCAAGACCAGCCAGCGGGCAGCCTTGCCGATCCGTTCGGTCAGCGCATCGATCTGGCGTGATAACTTGAGGAGGGCGTTCACGGGAGAATCCTCGGGTAATGGCTAAAATCTGTTTTGGAAAAGCGCAGTGGCCGACCGCTTGTTAGCAGATAATATGAAGGCTGTTCACAGAAAGCCTAGCGTAACCAGGATCTGATCTGTAAAAAGAGCGAACAATTATCGCACAGAAATAACCCGCAAGAACATGGTTTCCGCAGCCCAGGCACGTCGATTGGCAACTGTTGAAGCGTATTGAAATATGACTGTGACGGTTTTGACTTGGGTTCGAAAATACGCGTGGCCTGCTCGTTGCGAACCTGTTTAGAGCCGTAGTCTTTGAGAATACACATGCTGGCAATTCCCACCCCTTTTGGGGATGAATGTCGTTACCGGGCTTATTACCTCGATCAGGATGCCCGCGTCTTCAATTGGTTCGCGGGGATTGTCGCCGTCCTGTTCCTGCTGCTCATCATGGCCGACCACGCACTGTGGAAGGATGGATGGGTTTTTTATGGTTTGCTCGCGCTCAGACTATCGCTCATCGCGCTGGCTGTGCTCGCCATTTATCAATGTTTGACGACGAAAAGCCCTGCCGTCTTTGATCGCTGGACCTTCTCTTTTGGAATGCTGATTGCACTGACCAACAATCTGGTGATTCTCTCCAGGCCGGCCGGTTACCTCCACAGCATGATGCTCGAGATGGTTTGCATCCTGGTGATGTATGCAACGATGCCGGACCGTCCCCCGTATCGCATGCTCCCGCCGATCCTCCTCAGTCTCGGCAGTTTGACGTGCTACTTTTTTGCCAAAGAACGCCTGGGTTTTGTCGCGGAATTGACCGTTGTATCGTCTTTCATCGTTGCCAATGTTCTGGGTATCCGAATTTCCAGCGCGTATTACAGCTTTCGGCGCGCGGCCTTTTTTTCTGCCGAAGAGACTAAATCACTTTATCGGGAAACCCGCGATTCTGAACAACAATATCAACAACTCGTACACAACAGCCATGGCATCATTTACACCATAGGCTCCGATGGTTGCCTAAGCTTTGTTTCTCCCAGTTGGACGAAGCTGTTGGGCTACGATTCAGCAGCAGTTGTCGGCCGTGATTTCAGATCCTTTGTGCACGCAGATGACATACCATCATGCGAAGCTTTTCTGAATAAAACGGTAGCAACAGGGGAGATTCAGCAGGGTGCTGTATACCGGGTATTCCATAGCGATGGCTCGTGCCGTTGGCACCGATCCAATATCGTGCCGTGCTTTAACGAGAGCAATGAGATCGTCTCTTTTGTTGGCAATGCCGTTGATATAACAGAACAGGTTCAGCGCGAAGCTGAGCTGGAGCAGGCGCGCATCGCCGCTGATACGGCCAACCAGGCCAAGTCAGAATTTCTGGCCTTGGTCAGCCATGAGATCCGCACCCCGTTGAACGCCATGCTTGGCTTCAGTGCTCTGGCCAGAACAACATCCTCTCCTGCTGTTTTGCGCGACTATCTCGAGGCTATTGAAAGCTCGG
>CAIVZW010000102.1 GCA_903910495.1 uncultured beta proteobacterium | reverse complement strand
GGCAAAGGGTGCCGGATCGAGCAGTTGCGATCCGATATGGCAGTCGATGCCGATGACGTCGAGGTTGGGCAGGCTGGCCGCGTGCCGGTAGATTTTCAGTGCGTCTTCGTAGGCTACGCCGAACTTGTTTTCCTTGAGACCAGTCGAAATGTAGGGATGCGTCTTGGCATCGACATCCGGATTGACGCGCAGGCTGATCGGCGCCTGCTTGCCGAGGCTGGCGGCGACTGCATTGAGCCGGTCAAGCTCGGGGGCGGATTCGACGTTGAAACAAAGGATGCCGGTGGCGATGGCAAAGGCCATTTCGGCGGCGGACTTGCCGACGCCCGAAAAGACGATCTTTTGTGGATCGGCGCCGGCGGCAAGGGCGCGTTTGAGTTCGCCGATTGACACGATGTCAAAACCGGCGCCACGGCGCGCGAAGATGTTGAGCACGGCCAGGTTGGAATTGGCTTTCACGGCGTAGCACACGAGCGAATCAATGCCGGTCAGTTCCTGCTGGAATTCGTCGATTGCCGCTTCAAGCGCGGCGCGGGAGTATACAAAGGAAGGCGTACCAAAGCGCGCGGCGATGTCGGAAAGCGCTACGGACTCAACGCACAATTGGCCGTTAATCAAGGGGAAGGGGTTCATCGTGAGGTTCCTTTTGCTGTGTTAATATCAGTAGGGGGAGACGGGGCTGGTGCGTTCACCGCCGCAGGCTGGGCTTTTGACGGCGGGGGCGGAAGTGTCAACGGTCCGCGGGTGCCGCATGCACCAAGGGCAATCGAAGACAGCAGAAGGGTAAGCGTGAGTTGGCGGCGCATGTTTGAGTCAACGGAAAAGGAAAATGGTAGCACAGGATGAATGATAGCGAATTCAATGCGCTTGCTGATGCGGTACTAAAACGGATTGAGGCCGGACTTGAAGACAGCGGGATTGACCTCGATTTTGCGCTGGTCAGTGCCGGAGTTCTTGAGATCGAGTTTGCCGACGGCAGCAAAATCATCGTTAACCGCCATGGCGCGGCGAAAGAGATGTGGGTGGCTGCCCGCTCAGGAGGTTTTCATTTTCGTTGGGATGGCAAGGCCTGGCGCGATACCCGCGACAACGGCGAACTCCTGGCGGCCCTGTCCGCACTGGTTTCAGCGCAAGTCGGTGAGCCGGTCAGCCTGGGCTAACAATCCCAAAAACAGACCTAATCAACCGGTTTGCTGTTTTGATCCTGCAAGGGTTCGGGTTCCACTTCGGTCGGCGCATTTTCCTTGTAGAACAGTTCTTTGGCCGGCCCTTTTCCTGAACCAGGCGTTTCCAGGGCGACCAGACCCGGGGGTTGTGGCATGAAGGACTCCGGAACATCCTTGAGTACTTTGCCCATATAGGCAATCCAGGTCGGCAGTGCGGCTGAGCCCCCGGTTTCACGGTTCCCCAGACTCTTTGGCTGGTCGAAACCGATCCATGAACAGCCGACGACAGTTCTCTGATAGCCGCAGAACCAGGCATCGACTTGTTCATTGGTGGTGCCGGTCTTGCCTGCGAGGTCGTGGCGTTTAAGCGTAGCAGAGGCGCGAGCCGCCGTCCCGTAAATAGTGACATCACGCAGCATGCTGTCCATCAGATAGGCATTGCGCGGATCGATGGCCAGCAATGATTCATCGCCAGCACTGACCGCTTGCGCCTGAGCAAGAACCTGCCCCTTCTCGTCAAGTATGTCGCGCACGATGTAGGGCTGGATTCGGTAGCCGCCATTGGCGAAAACGGCGTAGGCGGTGACCATCTGCCATGGAGTGACTGAACCGGCACCGAGCGCCATGGTCAGGTAGGGCGGGTGTTTGTCGGCATCAAAGCCGAAGCGGGTGGCGTAGTCCTGGATGAAATGAACACCGCTGGCCTGCAGGAGTCGGATCGACACCATGTTCTTGGACTTGGCCAGGGCCGTACGCATGCGCATCGTACCTTCGTATTTTCCATCGTAGTTTTTGGGTTCCCAGGCCTGGCTGCCGGTGACCGAGGCGGGAAAGCTGATCGGGTCGTCGTGGACGATTGAAGCCGGAGTGAAGCCCTTTTCCAGTGAGCCGGAATAAATGAAGGGCTTGAAACTCGATCCTGGCTGCCGCCAGGCTTGGGTTGTATGGTTGAATTTGTTGCGGTTGAAATCAAAACCGCCGACCAGCGAGCGTATTGCCCCATTTTGCGGGTCTGCGGACAGGAAGGCGGCTTCAACCTCCGGCATTTGCGTAATGCGCCAGTTGTTCTTCTCGTCGGTCTGCACACGGATTACCGCGCCGCGACGCAGTCGCTTGTTCGGCGGTGATTTGTCGTCCATCATGCGGGCAGCGAACTTCAGGCCATCGCCGCTGATGGTGACGATCTCGCCGCCACGACGATAAGCGCGAATCTGCTTGATATCGGCTTGCAGAACCACGGCCGGATGCAGGTCTGCCGAGTCGTGAAAGTCCTGAAGCAGTTCGTCGAGTGTTTCGTCCTGCTCGGATTTTATGTCAGTCATGTCAACGTAGGCTTCAGCGCCACGGTAGCCATGACGACGGTCATAGTCGAGAACGCCGCTGCGCAGACTGCTGTAGGCAGCTTCCTGATCGCTCTTGAGGATGGTCGTATAAACGCGCAGGCCTCGGGTGTAGACCCCTTCGGGAAAACGCTCGACCGCCATCTGACGCGCCATTTCAGCGACGAATTCTGCATGCACGGCAAACTCATTGGTATCGCGCTTGACGATCAGGGCCTGTTTCAAAGCGGCTTCGTGTTGCTTGGCGTCGATGAAACCGAGCTCGTGCATGCGGCGCAAGACATATTGCTGGCGCAAACGGGCGCGCTTTGGGTTAACCACCGGGTTGAAAGCAGAAGGTGCTTTCGGCAGTCCGGCCAGCATGGCGACTTCGGCAATGCTCAGATCCTTG
>CAIVZW010000101.1 GCA_903910495.1 uncultured beta proteobacterium | reverse complement strand
TTAGCGCCCATGGCGTGCATGAGCAGGAAATTCTCAAAATCTTCTTCCTGAGCAATGCGCTGGACAACGCGAGCGGCCATCGGGAAAGCGCTGATTCCGGCGGCGCCGATGATCGGATTGACCTTGCCGCCGCTGAGCCAGTTGAGCACCTTGGCAAACAGGACACCAGCCGCTGCGTCGACGGCGAATGCAGCGAGGCCGAGGACCAGGATGAACAGCGTATCGGGCTTGAGGAACTCGCTGCCGACCATCGTCGAACCGATCGCCAGGCCGAGGAACAGCGTCACGGTGTTGGCGATTTCGTTGGCCGACGCCTTGGTCAAACGCTCGACGGCGCCCGATTCCTTCATCAGGTTGCCGAGCATCAGCATGCCGATCAGCGGCGTGGCGAAAGGCACCAGCGTACCGACCAGCACGGTGACGACGATCGGGAAGAGAATGCGCGTGCGGCGGCTGATCTTGCGCGAGCTGTACGGCATGCGGATCTGCCGCTCTTTTTTGGTCGTCAGCAGCTTTACTACCGGCGGCAGGATGATCGGCACCAGCGACATATAGCTATAAGCCGCAACCGTAATCGGCCCAAGCAGATGCGGGGCCAGGATGCCGCTGACGTAGATCGAGGTCGGGCCATCGATGGCACCGATAATGCCGATCGATGCCGCTTCCGGCGGCGTAAAGCCGAGCAAAAGCGCAAAAATCAGCGTCAGGAAGATGCCGAACTGCCCTGCCGCACCGAGCAGCACCAGCCGCGGATTTTCAAGCAACGGCCCAAAGTCGGTCAAGGCTCCGATACCGACAAAGATCAACAGCGGAAACATCTCGTTGGTGATGCCCATGTTGTACAGCACTTTCAACATGCCATCTTCGGCGATCATCGGCGAGAGCGGCAGGTTGGCCAACATGCAACCGGCGGCAATAGGCAGCAGCAGCAGCGGTTCGTATTCCTTGACGATCGCCAGGTAGAGCAGGACGAATGAGACGCCGATCATGAATAGCGACTGCCAGGTGACGTTGTTGACACCCTTGAGCAGCAGGCCGATCGTTTCTTGATCGATCATCGCTCAATCCTCCTTGAATTTGATGATCGCATCACCGTGGTCGACACTCTGGCCTGCCGTAACGAAAACTTCGCCGACCGTACCGGCGCGCGGGGCACCGATGACGTTGTGCATTTTCATCGCGTCGAGGATCGCGACTTGCTGACCACGCGTAATCTGGTCGCCGGCCTTGACGTTGATTTCGAGAATGACGCCCGGCATCGGCGCCGTCAGCGCGCCCTTGCCACCACCACTGGCCGGCTTGCGCGCTGCCGGTGCTGCGGATGATGCGGCGGCAGCCGGCGCCGGTTGCTGGACGACACGCGGCGCTGTATTGACCGCGACGATGCGCGGTGCTGCACCCGGTCCGGCCTGGAAGCCCGGCGTGATCGTCGCTTCGCCAAGGTTCTCGTCGCTTGAGAGCTTGACTTCGTACGAGTTATCGCCAACGACGACCGCAAAACGGTCGGCGGCAAGCTCCTTAACGTCGATTACGAACTCGCGATCACTGATATTCAATTTGTAACGTCGCATTATTTTCCTCTCGGCTGCCAAGTGTAGTTTTGCCGTGTCCGGCCCGCAGCGACCCAGCGGCTGGCGAACAATTGACTGCCCGGCCAGTAGGTACGCATGATGGGCGCCGCTTGGCGCCGCAGTGTCAGTTTGTGTTTCATCGTCGCGACGAGAATCGCCGCGACCAGATCGGCCTGCATGCCGTGGACGGTAGCCGGCTCGGGAACCTGAGCACCGACCGCATCATCGGCGACCGCCGCGATACGCTCGGCTTCGGCATGCGTTTCTTGTTCCGACACCGGAGCTTTGGGCTCCTTGTCGAGAATGAGAACGACCGTCAGCAAGGCCCAGAGCAGACCAAGTAACGCGAAGACCAGCCCCATTCCGAGGACGGTCATTTGAAACCCCCACGCTAAATTCTCCATGAGTATCCCCGCGTCAGATCGGCGTCAGGCCGTGTTTCTTGGCCGGATTCATTTGCACCTTGGTACGCAGGACTTCGAGCGCGCGCACGAGGCGCGGGCGTGTTTCGCGCGGCTCGATGACCTCGTCGATCTGCCCGACGTCAGCAGCGCGATAGGGGTTGAAAAACTTCTCGCGGTACTCAGCGAGCAATTCCGTCTCGCGCAGAGCCGGATCGGGCGCGTTCTTGATTTCCTGACGGAAGAGAACACGGACGGCAGCTTCCGCACCCATGACGGCGATCTGCGCGGTCGGCCAGGCGAAGGTCACGTCGTTGCGCATCTGCTTGGAACCCATGGCCACATAGGCCCCGCCCATGGCTTTGCGGGTCACGATGGAAATCTTCGGCACCGTGGCTTCGCAGTAGGCATAAATGATCTTCGCGCCGTGACGGATGACGCCACCGTATTCCTGGCCGGTGCCCGGCAGGAAGCCCGGACAATCGACGAAGGTGATGATCGGCACGTTGAACGCGTCACACAGGCGGATGAAGCGGGCAATCTTGTCGGACGCGTCGATATTGAGTGCCCCCGACATGAAGCACGGCTGGTTGGCGACGATACCGACCGAATAACCGTCGAGACGGGCAAAGCCGATCACCGCATTGGCAGCAAAATTCGGCTGGATCTCGAGGAAGCTGTCCTGGTCGAAAACCGATCCGATCGCATCGCGAATGTCGTACGGCGTGTTTTCGCCGTCCGGAATCAGGTCGTTGAGCGACTCGTCCATGCGGTTGATCGGATCTTCCGGAGTGATCTGCGGTGGATCCTCGTTGTTGTTCTGCGGCAGATAGCTGAGCAGCAACTTGGTCAACGCCAGCGCTTCAACCTCGGTATCAGTCGCCAGGTGAGCGACGCCACTGCGACCGGCGTGCACATCGGCACCGCCGAGGTCGAGCGCGGTGACCTGCTCGCCGGTTACCGCCTTGATGACTTCGGGACCGGTCAGGAACATGCAACTGTCACCGCCCATGATCACGAAGTCGGTCAGCGCCGGGGAATACACCGCACCGCCGGCACAGGGGCCGAGGATGACGGAAATCTGCGGTACCACGCCGGAAGCCAGCACGTTGCGCACGAACACTTCGCCGTAAGCCGCCAGGCTGCGCACGCCCTCCTGGATTCGCGCACCGCCCGAATCATTGAGGCCGATCACCGGGATTCCGGATTCAAGCGCCAGATCCTGAATCCGGCTGATTTTCTGCGACTGAACCTCGGAGAATGAACCGCCAAGAACAGTGAAATCCTGCGCAAAAACAGCAACGCGACGGCCATTGACCTTGCCGAAACCGGTCACGATGCCGTCGCCGGGATAACGATGCTTGTCCAGGCCAAAGGCACTGAAATCATGGGTTGCCAGAGCGCCAAATTCCTGGAAGGAGCCTTCGTCTAACAAAAGGGCCAGGCGTTCCCTGGCGGTCATCTTGCCGCGCTCGTGTTGCTGGTCAATACGCTTCTGACCTCCTCCTAGTACAGCGCGGGTACGCATCTCGCGCAACACTTCCAAATGCATCTTCGTCTTTCCGCCCGTCGTCATCACTACTCCCTTCGGCAATCCGTTCCGCAAAACACCCCGCAAAGAGGGGTGGGTAATTGAAAACAAAGGCTGGATTATCGGCTTGCGCGACAGTCAGGTCAACGCAAAGTTCCCCACTTTATAGCAGCAACTATGCTGAAATCCGCACTAATCAAGGATTTTCAGGATTCAATAAAACTCCCGCCGTCGCCGAATCATGCCTTCAGCGTAATTTTTCCAGAGAATCAAACGCTTTCCGATGTGTGCTTCACGCCACTTTGTAATTTGGCCACAAAGGGTAGAATGCAGAAAGTTTAGGATGGATATTGAGCAGTCAGTTGCTCTACGCGGGGCATAGTCTGGTTCTCGCCCCAAGCAGAGCGCGTTCGACATAATTGGGAGAAAACATGGGTCAGAACACCACCGTCAATCTTCGTACCGTCGCGCTCGTTGGCCACGGTGCGGCCG
>CAIVZW010000100.1 GCA_903910495.1 uncultured beta proteobacterium | reverse complement strand
CCTGGGATGGACACTTCAGATCACGAAAACATGAAACCACCATCCAGATACCCGATAAATAGTGGAACACTGGTATTGCAAACCGCAAACAAGACGGAGAATTATCCGCTAAATCAGGGGATTTTTCCAGCCCCGGCGCCTGCGCGAGATGCGGGTTCTTTCCCGGTAAGGTTTTCAAGCAAAGGCGCTGTTCCCGGGCGGGATGGTGGAAATTATCCCGTTGAAACTGCTCTGACACTGTTTGCCGGCAGAAAATTTATGGACAGAGAGTCGCGGCAGGGCAGCTAATTCGCATAGAATAGCCCTGAGCGTATTACTCGCTGCGGTGTTTGGCCGCAGAACTAGTGAACCATTAACAGGGGTGTTGCCGATATGACGATCACTGCCTCGCCTGCATGGGCGGCCATCGATGCCCATCGTCAAAATTTTGGGAAGATTCGGCTCAGGGACTTGTTTGCCAGCGACCCGCAGCGTGTGGATTCACTGTCCTTGTCGTTTGACGACATCTTCTATGACTTCTCCAAGCAGCGCCTGACCCGCGAGACACTCGGGCTGCTGGCTGCGCTTGCTCAAGAGGCTCAGCTTGCGAACCGGATGGAGCGCATGTTTGCCGGTGATCGGATCAATGCCAGCGAGGACCGTTCGGTACTGCACGTTGCCTTGCGGCGTTCCGCCGGGCCGTTCCCGAACAGCCAGTTTGATGTGATGCCGGAGGTGACTGAAACAAAGCGGCGCATGGCCGAATTCGCCGAACGTTTGCGTGCCGGCAAGTGTCTCGGGCACAAGGGGGCACCGATTCGCACTGTCGTCAATATCGGTATCGGCGGCTCCGATCTGGGTCCCAAGATGATGGCTTACGCCTTGCGCTCGGTTAGCCATCCTGCACTCGTCGTGCATTATGTGTCCAACCTCGATGGCGCCCAGCTGGCCCCCCTGCTGCAGACGCTTGATCCGCGTACGACACTTTTCATCGTCGTCAGCAAGACATTTACCACGCAGGAAACCATGCTCAACGCCAATACGGCGCGCGAGTGGTTGCGTGCGAATCTGGGCGAAGAACTGACTATTGAAAACCATTTTGCCGCAGTTTCCAGCAAGCCGGGACGAGCGGTCGAGTTCGGGGTTCTCCGGGAACTGGTTTTCCCGATCTGGGATTGGGTGGGCGGACGTTATTCGCTTTGGTCTGCGGTTGGTCTGGCGCTGATGATTGCGATTGGACCGCATGCTTTTGACGAAATGCTGCATGGCGCTGAACGCATGGACGAACATTTCCGCACTACGCCATTCGCGCGCAATCTCCCGGTAGTCATGGCGCTCATCGGCCTATGGAACACCAACTTCCTGGGCGCATCAACCAATGCGGTACTGCCCTATAACGAGTCGCTCAAGTACTTTCCGTCCTTTCTGCAACAACTCGAGATGGAAAGCAACGGCAAGTCCGTGAGCCTTGGCGGAGAAGCCATGGATTGCGCAACATCGCCGATCGTCTGGGGTGAGTTGGGCAATAACGGGCAGCATGCGTTTTTCCAGCTCTTGCATCAGGGCGGGCGTTTGGTGCCCTGCGATTTCATTGCCGCCGTTCGCTCCGATTATCCCTTGCCGGGGCATCAGGAGGCCCTGCTTGCCAACTGTTTTGCGCAGAGCGCGGCGCTGGCTTTCGGTCGGACGGAAAGCGAGGTGCTCGCCAGCATGGAGAAAGAGGCTATCAGTCCGCAGGAAATTGCCGAGTTGTTGCCGCATCGGGTTTTTGCCGGTAACCAGCCTTCATCAACGCTGCTTCTGGCGAGTCTCAACCCGGGTTCGCTGGGTTCGCTGATTGCCCTCTATGAGCACAAGGTGTTCGTCCAGGGAGCCATCTGGGGAATCAACTCGTTTGATCAGTGGGGGGTCGAACTGGGCAAGGCGGTGGCCAATCGCATCCTCCCGGCATTCCATGATCCGGAACGGGCAAAAACGCTCGACGCATCGACGCAAGGGCTGTTATCTTATTGCCGTAAGTACTCTTTATGATTTCGATTGTTTTCGACTTTGCGGGTGTTTTAGGTTCTGCGTCGGATTCAGTCCCCGATGAGGAATAACATGAACATTGCCACTGTTTCCACGGCCCCTTTCTCCGGGCAGAAGCCAGGAACCTCTGGCTTGCGCAAGAAGGTCAAGGTTTTCAGCCAGCCCGGGTATCTTGAAAATTTCGTGCAATCGATTTTCGACAACCTGGAGGGTCAGCAGGGCAAAACGCTTGTGCTTGGTGGTGATGGTCGTTATTTCAACGATGTGGCCATCCAGATTATCCTGCGCATGGCGGCGGCGGCCGGGTTCGGTCGCGTTCTTGTCGGGCAGAATGGCATTCTTTCGACACCTGCAGCGAGTGCGGTGATTCGCAAGCGTGGCGCCTTCGGTGGCATCATCCTGTCGGCCAGCCACAATCCGGGCGGACCGGACAACGACTTCGGCATCAAATACAACCTCGGAAATGGCGGGCCGGCGAACGAGACCTTCACCGACGCTGTTTATTTGCGAACACTGGAAATCAGCGCCTATCGTATCGTTGAGGCTGCTGATATTGATCTTTCTTGCCTCGGCGAGACGCGCATTGGCAAGATGCTTGTAACTGTCATCGACCCGGTGGCCGATTATGCCGAGCTGCTTGAGTCGCTGTTCGATTTTGAACGTATCGCCAGCCTGCTGGCCCGCCCCGGATTCCGCATGCGCTTTGACGCGATGCATGCGGTCAACGGACCGTATGCGCATTCGATCCTAGAGGGCCGTCTCGGCGCGCCCAGCGGTACGGTGGTTAATGGAACGCCGTTGCCCGACTTTGGCGGCGGGCATCCCGATCCGAATCCGGTGTATGCGGCCGAGCTGGTGGCGGCGCTGGCGGATCCCGCGTCCGGTCTGTCGTTCGGCGCGGCGTCAGACGGGGATGGCGATCGCAACATGATCGTTGGACGGAACTTCATTGTCAGTCCGAGTGACAGTCTTGCCGTCATCGCCGCCAACTACAAGCTGATTCCTGCTTACGCCAAGGGACTGGCCGGTGTAGCACGTTCCATGCCGACGAGTTGTGCGCTTGATCGAGTCGCTGCCGAACTGGGTATCCCCTGTTATGAAACCCCAACCGGATGGAAGTATTTTGGCAACCTGCTTGACGCTGGCAAAGCCACACTGTGCGGCGAGGAAAGCGCAGGCACCGGATCGAGCCACGTGCGCGAAAAAGACGGGCTGTGGGCCGTTCTGTACTGGCTGAATATTCTGGCGTGCCGGGATGAGCCGGTCGATCGGATTGTCCGTGAGCACTGGCGGCACTTTGGCAGGAACGTGTATTCACGCCACGACTATGAGGGCATAGCGACGGCGAAGGCGGAAACCCTTTTCGCTGAACTTCGGCAGAAGCTGCCGACCCTGGCCGGCATGGAATTTACTGCGGGTCGCGTCAAAGCGGCAGACGACTTCTGTTATACCGACCCGGTCGATGGTTCGCGCAGTGACAAACAGGGTGTCAGGGTGTTGCTGGAAGATGGGTCGCGAGTCGTCTTCAGGCTGTCGGGTACAGGCACTGAAGGGGCAACCCTGCGCGTCTATCTTGAGCGTTACGTGGCCGATCCGGCTGTGCACGAAATACCGGCACAGGCGGCTCTGGCACCACTCGTGGCGCTTGCCGAGAAGGTGGCGCGCATCGCAGAAATTACTGGAAGAAAAGTCCCCGATGTGATCAGCTAAGACGCATTGTTCAAGCTTGTCGTTGAAGGGCAGGTCAGTTTTTATAGGTATAGGAGTATGCAAAATGCTTGAAAGGCGAACATTCCAGTTACCAGGCCGGGCAGTCGCCCTGGTGCTTGCAGGTGGTCGTGGCAGCCGGTTGTACGAGTTGACCGACCGGAGAGCCAAACCAGCCGTTTATTTTGGAGGAAAATTCCGGATTATTGATTTTGCCTTGTCCAATTGCGTCAATTCGGGAATCCGGCGCATCGGGGTCGTGACCCAGTACAAGTCGCACAGTCTGCTGCGGCACCTTCAGCGCGGCTGGAGCTTTCTGCGTGGCGAGGTTAACGAATTCGTCGATCTGCTGCCGGCGCAACAGCGGGTGGATGAAGAATCCTGGTATCGCGGAACAGCGGATGCGGTCTACCAGAATCTGGATATTCTTCAGAACTATCATCCGACACCGGATTTTGTCGTGATTCTTGCCGGCGACCACATTTACAAAATGAGTTACGCGGCGATGCTGGTCGATCATGTAGAAAGTGGAGCCGAGTGCACGGTGGCCTGTATCGAGGTGCCGCGCAAGGAGGCTTCCGGTTTTGGTGTGATGGCCGTTGATACCAGCCGGCGCATTACCGCTTTTGTCGAGAAACCGGCTGATCCTCCCCCCATGGCTGAAAAGCCGGACCATTCGCTGTGCAGCATGGGAATCTATATCTTCAACGCCAAGTACCTTTACAGTGAGTTATTGCGCGATATTGCCGACCCGACGTCCAACCATGACTTTGGCAAGGACATCATCCCGCGCGCCGTGAAGAACGGAGTGGCCATGGCGCACTCCTTCGATCGCAGCTGTGTTCACGCCCCGGATGAAGGTCCGGGAAAGGTGAACTACTGGCGCGATGTGGGTACTGTTGACGCCTACTGGGAAGCCAACGTCGATCTGACGGCGACCGATCCTGCCCTGAATTTGTATGATCGCAGCTGGCCGATATGGACCTACCAGCAGCAACTGCCTCCCGCCAAGTTCGTGCACAACCAGATCGACCTCCATGGGGTGGCCATCGAATCGACGGTTGCCGGCGGCTGTATCGTCTCGGGTGAAATGAACCGTTCCCTGCTTTTCTCGCTCTGCCGAGTGCACTCCTATGCCCGGGTCGACTGGTCGGTGCTGTTGCCTGACGTCGAGGTTGGCCGAAGGGCGAGGTTGAGCCGGTGCATTATCGACCACGGCGTCCATGTTCCACCCGGGATGGTTATCGGTGAAGATCCCGAGGATGATGCGCGACGTTTCCGGCGTACTGAAAATGGCATCACGCTGGTTACGCGGCAGATGATCGACCGGCTTTCCTGAAATCCAGCTCACTATCTACGATGCGCATATTACACGTCGCTGCCGAAATATATCCTCTTGTCAAAACGGGCGGCCTGGCCGACGTTGTTGCGGCACTACCGCCGGCGCTGGCTAAACGCGGGCTTGATGTCCGCGTCCTATTGCCCGGGCTACCCGGCATTCTCGGTGGAATGGTCGGGCTCAAACCGGTGACCCGGATTGGCCCGGTTTTCGGTGCAGCGGTCGTGACGCTGCATATCGGCCGCATGCCCGATAGCGGGTTGCAAGCCTATGTGATTGATGCGCCCTTTCTCTATCAGCGCGAAGGCAATCCTTATGTTGGTCCGGATGGTCAGGACTGGAGCGACAACCATCGCCGTTTTGCATTGCTGGGATGGGTGGCTGCACACATCGTTTCCGGCGAACTCGATCCCGACTGGCGGCCTGATGTCGTACATGCCCATGACTGGCACGCCGGACTGGTACCGGCCTATATGGCGCAGAACCCGGCACTGAAGACATCGACCGTATTCACCATCCACAATCTGGCCTTCCGCGGCATTTTCCCGATCGACTGCCACGTTGATCTGGGGCTGCCAATGCGCAAGCTGACCCCGCTCGGCATCGAGTTTCACGGCAAGATATCATTCATGAAGGCCGGTCTCGTCTACTCAAAAAGAATAACCACGGTCAGTCCGACCTATGCCCGCGAAATCTGTACGCCGGAGTTCGGGTGCGGGCTTGAGGGGGTGCTGCGTGACCGTGGCGGTGATCTGTCCGGCATTCTCAACGGCGTGGACTATGAGGTATGGACTCCGGATGATCCGGTTATCGCCAAGCCCTACAGTGCCGACAACCTCAAGGGTAAGAAAGCCTGCAAGCTCGCTTTGCAGTCAGAACTTGGCCTGTCAAGAAACGCCGAAGGGCCGCTGTTTGCTGTGGTCAGCCGCCTGACTTCGCAAAAAGGCATGGATCTGCTGCTGGCCGCCTTGCCCGACCTGCTCAGGGAAGGCGCACAACTGGCGGTGCTCGGTACCGGAGATGGCGATCTTGAAGCCGGTTTCCGCTATGCAGCAACGGCTAATCCGGAGAAGGTCGCCGTGCATATCGGTTATGACGAAGAAATGTCCCATCGCTTCATGGCAGGTGCCGATGTCTTGCTCGTCCCCTCGCGCTTTGAGCCCTGTGGCCTGACCCAGCTTTACGCCTTGCGCTATGGCACGCTGCCTCTGGTACGCCGGGTTGGCGGTCTTGCCGATACGGTAATCGACGCGACGCCAGACAATCTCCAGTCAGACCGGGCGACGGGTTTTGTTTTTGACGAAGCTTCGCGTCATGCCTTTGCTGCGCGCATCCGTGAAGCCTGCGCGCTGTATCGTGACGAAAGCGCCTGGCGGAAAGTCCAGCAACGCGGCATGGATCGGGATTTTTCCTGGGATGATTCTGCGGCAAACTACGAAGCGCTCTATCGCAGTCTGTAATCGATAGTCTCTCGCAAGACGAGAAACCTGTCGCTACACCCCACCAACGCCCGATCGGGAACAGATGAAGTTTTCCGATCAGGTGCTGGCGTGTTGTTGCCGTATGCCGGGTTATTTGCTGCCGCTGAGCAATGCAGCAATATCACTTTCGGCTTCAATCCAGTCGCGCACAGGGTCGCTCTTGAACTGGTTGCTTTCAGCGCGATAGTAGGCCGCTTCGGCAACCATGCGATAACGCTGCTCATCGCTGACGACCATTGCCTTGCTGGGAGTCTTGACGGCGGGCTGGATGGCAGTCGTTTTAGTGACGACCGGTTTTTTGACCGTTGCTGGTTTCTTGGCAGCGGGTTGGGTTGCCGCAGCTTTGATGACGACCGGTTTTTTGGCCGCTACGGGTTTTACTGCGGGCTTGGCAACTGGTGTCTTGGCCTTGGCGATTACCGGTTTTTTGGCCGCCGGTTTCGGGCTGGCAAGCGCAGTTTTGCTTGCCGCTTTCTTGATGCTTGTCTTGCTGGTCGTCTCCGCCATGATTTTATCCTTCCAGATGTTGAAAGATTGGATCTAAAATAAGACCAACACTATGATTATAGTACAAATGGATGATTTGGGAGCCTTTGCTTCAGTGTGGAAGTGCATGCGTGTCCGCCCGGCGTCGCGGCAGGCGACCGTGTAAGTGCGCCAGTTCGGCCAGGCGTTCGGCGTGCCACGGCGCAACCTGATCCCAGCTGAAACGCCATTCCCAGGAACCTTCTGCCTGTCCCGGCTGGTTCATGCGCGCCGTCGAATCGAGGCCAAGTACGTCCTGCATGGGGATAATTGAGAGCAGGGCAACCGAAGCCGAGGCCACCCGGATCAGATCCCACTGGATGGATTCGCCGCAAATGCCGAGGTAGCGGCGGACAAAATCCTTTTCATGTGCGGCCAGCGCGTTCCACCAGCCGCAGGTCGTATCGTTGTCGTGGGTACCGGTATAGACGACGGTATTGGTCTCAAAGTTGTGCGGCAGGTATAAATTGTCGGTGTGGCCGTCAAAGGCGAACTGCAGGATGCGCATGCCGGGTAAACCAATGGCCTTGCGCAGGGCGGTGACTTCGGGGGTGATGATGCCGAGATCCTCGGCGATGATTCTCAGCTTGCCCGGAGTCCCCTCCTGTGGCTTTACCAGCGCATTGCGCAGCGCGGTGAACAATGCGGCTCCCGGACCTGAGCGCCAATGGCCAATGACCGCTGTTTTTGCGTCAGCAGGAATCTCCCAGTAGGATTCGAAACCCCGGAAATGATCAATACGGACAATGTCGCAGAGTATCAGCGCTGCGCGCATGCGTGCGATCCACCAGTGATAGCCTTCCTTCTGGTGCGCCGGCCAGTTGTAAAGCGGATTTCCCCAGCGCTGTCCGGTTGTGCTGAAGTAATCGGGCGGCACTCCGGCAATGACACGCGGCTGACCCCGGTTATCCAGGTCAAATAATTTCTGATTTGCCCAGACATCGGCACTGTGGGCAGAGACAAAAATCGGCATGTCGCCAACAATCTCAACGCCGCGCGTGTTGGCGTATTCCTTGAGTGCCGTCCATTGGCTGAAGAAGCACCACTGACAGAATTTCCAGAAGTCACATTCGTCCATGAGCAGGTCTGCTGCTTCGCGCAGCGCTTTCGGCTTGCGTTGCGCCAGTGCTGCTGGCCAGTCCTGCCAGCACTTGCCATGGCCGCCGTGGTTCTTGTCCAGGGCCATGAACAGTGCGTAGTCATCAAGCCAGTCACAGTCGCTGTCGCAGAATGCTGAAAAAGCTTCACGTGCATCGCGCCGGGCATCGGTGAAGAATCGTTCTGCCGCCAGCCGCAATCGCGCCATGCGAAAACTATGCACGGCCGGGAAATTGACTTGAACAAGCTTGAACACGGTGTCGGGCTCGATATCGTCCGCCGTCAGCCAGCCGGCATCACGCAACTGGACCAGATCGATCAGCAGTTCATTACCGGCAAAGGCTGAAGGACTCATGTAGGGCGAGTTGCCCGGACCGATGCTACCGAGGGGAAGAACCTGCCACAGGGTCTGGCCTGCGGCTACCAGCCAGTCCACGAAATGATAGGCCGCTGCGCCCAGATCGCCTGAGCCGTGAGGGCCGGGAAGGGAGGTCGGGTGCAGCAGAATGCCGCTGTGTCGGTGAAAAGGCATATGACTAGTCCTGTGATAGTAGTTGTACGCTGCGCGCCGTCAAGGTACTGGACCCCTGGCGCTGCAAGCAGGCGAAAGGGGTGTCGACACTGCTGTCGCAGTGCTGTTGCCAGGCGCCTGGCGGCAGGCGGAAAGTCAGAGCATCGGCATCCCGGTTGATCAGTACAAGCAGGGTTTGAGGATTTTTATCTGCGCAGTCACTGTCTTCTGCCGCAAGAATGAATCCCAGCGCTCCCGGAGTGGGCGAATGCCAGTCATTGCCGCTCATCTCGCGTCCCTCCGGATGCCACCAGACAACGTCGCGTTGCCCACTGGCGTTGGCTTCGCCGGTCAGCCAGGCCGATCGACGCAACTGTGCAAAGCGTTGCCGCAGGCGGATCAGTCCGGCCGTGTAATCGATCAACTCAGCATCGGCCTGCTTCCAGTCGAGCCAGGTCAGGGGGTTGTCCTGGCAGTAGGCGTTGTTGTTGCCCGACTGCGAGCGGCCGAGTTCGTCGCCTCCCTGCAGCATCGGTACGCCCTGCGCCACAAAGAGGGTGGCCAGGAGTGCGCGCTGCAGATGATGGCGATGCTGCAGGACAAGCGGATCGCTTGTTTCGCCTTCTGCGCCACAATTGCAGGAGAGGTTGTGACCGTGTCCGTCACGATTATTCTCGCCATTGAGTTCGTTATGCTTGTGTTGATAACTGACGAGATCGCGCAGGGTAAACCCGTCATGCGCGGTAATGAAATTGACCCCGGCCTGCGGTGTGCGTCCGCCGTGGCGGAAGATCTCGCTCGATCCGGCCAGTCGTTGCGCCAGTGCGGCTGCTCCGGTTTCGCCGGTTAGCCAGAAAGCGCGAACGTCGTCGCGGAAACGGTCGTTCCATTCGCTCCAGCCCGGGGTGAATCGCCCCAGGCGATAGCCATCGGGCCCCAGATCCCACGGCTCAGCGATCAGTTTGACCTGTGCCAGCATGGGATCCTGTCTGACGGCGGCAAGGAAGCCGCTGTCGCGGGTGAGCGAGGTCGCCAGATCGAAACGGAAGCCATCGACGTGCATTTCGCCAACCCAGTAGCGCAACGAGTCCATGACCATTTGCAGCACGCGGGGATGGGCGAGGTTCAAGGTGTTGCCACAACCGCTGAAATTCTCATAAGCATTGGGGTCACTCGCCGGAAGGCGGTAATAGCTTGCATTGTCGATGCCACGGAAGGCGACTGTCGGGCCGCTTTCGTCAGTTTCGGCCGTATGGTTGAAAACGACATCGAGAATGACTTCAATGCCGGCGGCATGCAGCGAGCGAACCATGCTGCGGAATTCGCTGATCACCGACTGGCCGCTTGCACGTGCAGCATAGCGCGGCTCGGGGGCAAAGAAGGCCAGTGTGTTATAACCCCAGTAGTTGGCACGACCGCTGTGCACCAGGCGTTCCTCGTCGAGGAAGCAGTGCACCGGGAGGAGATTGACGGCCGTGATTCCGAGGCGTTTGAAATGCTCAAGCATGGCGCGAGAGGCAAGTCCGGCGTAACTTCCGCGCAGGGCTTCGGGAACGCCGGGGTGCTGGCGTGTTGCTCCCTTGACATGGATTTCGTAAAGGATCGAGTCAGCCCACGGGATCGCCGGAGGAGCGTCTTTGCCCCAGTCGAAGTTCTCGTCAACAACACAGGCCTTCAGGCAGTTGGGGGATGAAGGGGCGTGTCCGTAGGAAAAAATACCGGTCAGTTCGCGTGCATAGGGGTCGATCATCAGGCGCTGCGGATCGAAGCGGTGGCCCGCAGTGTTCGGACCATGCACCCGGAAGGCGTAGCTGAGACCGGGAGCGGCACCCGGGAGATAGCCGTGCCAGACCTGATCGGTGCGCTTGGGAAGAGGCAGTACATGCATTATGCCATCCACGAAGACACACAGTTCAACCTGCTCGGCGTGCGCCGAAAACAAGGTGAAATTGACGCCTGCGCCATCCCAGTGCGCCCCGAGCGGCCATGGCCACCCTTCATTCAGGCCGGCATCTATGCCTAGTGTTCCCATTCGAGAAACACGGTAGCCAGTGGCGGCAGCGTCAGTGAGAGTGACCACTCACGGCCGTGGGCCGGAATCGGTTCGGCATCAACCATGCCGAAGGCGTTGCCAATGTTGCTGCCTCCATAATACTCAGAGTCGGTGTTGATGCGCTCGTGGTATACCCCCGGGCCGGGCGCGCCCAGCCGGTAGTTGTGCCGCACCACCGGTGTGAAATTGCAGACGCAAAGCATCACGCGCGAACGGTCTTGGGCGCGGCGAAGGAAAGCGAGCACCGAGTTGTCGGAATCATTGGCCGAAATCCATTCGAATCCGGCCGGGTCGAAGTCGATCTCGTGCAGCGACGGTGTCCGCCGATAGATCTGGTTCAGATCCCTTATCAGGCGGCGTACGCCGTCGTGCTGAGGGAAATCGAGCAGGTTCCAGTCCAGAGATGACTCATCATCCCACTCATTCCACTGGGCAAATTCGCCGCCCATGAACAGCAGTTTCTTGCCCGGATGCCCCCACATGAAGCCGTAGAGCGCGCGCAGATTGGCGAATTTCTGCCAGTAGTCGCCGGACATTTTGCTGATCAGTGAGCCTTTGCCATGCACGACCTCGTCGTGCGACAGGGGCAGGACGAAATTTTCGGTAAAGGCGTAGAGCAGGCCGAATGTCAGTTGGTGGTGGTGATAGCGGCGATGGATCGGTTCGTGTGTCATGTAGTCCAGAACATCGTGCATCCAGCCCATGTTCCACTTGTAGTGGAAGCCCAATCCTCCCATTGACGGCGGGCGGCTTACCGATGGCCAGGCTGTGGATTCCTCGGCATAGGTCGCAGCTCCCGGGCATTCCTGTCCGAGAACCTCGTTCATGCGGCGCAGGAAATGCACGGCCTCGAGGTTTTCCCGGCCACCATAGACGTTGGGGATCCACTGCCCGGCTTCGCGGCTGTAGTCGCGGTAGAGCATCGAGGCCACGGCATCGACACGCAGGCCATCGACACCGTAATGCTCGATCCAGAAAAGGGCATTGCCGACCAGGAAATTGAATACCTCGCGCCGGCCGAAGTTGTAGATCAGCGTACCCCAGTCCTGGTGCATGCCTTCACGCGGGTCGGCATGTTCGTAAAGCGGTCTTCCGTCGAAACGGCTGAGACCATGTTCGTCGGTCGGGAAATGCGCCGGTACCCAATCGACGATGACTTCGAGTCCGGCCGTGTGGCAGGCGGAGACAAAGTCACAAAAACCCTGCGGCGAACCAAAACG
Source organism: uncultured beta proteobacterium (assembly GCA_903910495.1). The sequence goes on along the minus strand of CAIVZW010000100.1, from coordinate 14,280 downwards.
TGCAGTTGGTGCGTAAAGGCCTAGCGGCTGATAGCCCCATGAGCCATCAAAGGGGTGTTCCGAAATCGGCAAAAGCTCAAGGTGCGTGAAACCGAGATCGGTGACGTAAGGGATCAATGTTGCGGCAATACGCAGCCAATCCGGAAATCCGCCGTCATCGGCACGCCGCCACGATCCGAGGTGAACTTCGTAGATCGACACCGGGACGTTCAGTTTGCCGCCGGCGGCAACTGAGGCACGCGTTGCAGTCTGGGGCAGGGCACAGACGATCGAGGCCGTTGATGGCCGAATCTCGGCGGCAAAGCCATAGGGATCGGCCTTGAGCGGAAGCACATGGCCATCGCTTGAGCGTATTTCGTATTTGTAGCATGCGCCTTCCGCAACGCCAGGCAGAAAGAGTTCCCAAACGCCGCATTCTCGGCGCAGACGCATGGGGTGACGACGCCCATCCCAAGTGTTGAAACCGCCGACGACACTGACGCGCTGGGCGTCGGGCGCCCAGACGGCAAATGCTGTTCCCTTGACGCCGTCGATTTCGCGCAAATGTGCCCCAAGTCGCTCGTATGGACGCAGATGCGAACCTTCGGCCAGCAGCCAGACATCCAGTTCGCCAAGCACAGTGGCGAAGCGGTAAGGGTCGTCGACTTCCTGTGTTCCGCCGGGCCAGACGATGCGCAGGCGATAGTCGAACGGCTTGTTGCGGCCGAGAATGGAGGCTTCGAAAAAGCCCGAGTTTTCTCCCAGGGCTTCGATTTTGCGCTGACTCAGTTCGATCAGTACCTTGCCGCTATCGGCATCAATGACGAATACCGAGTTTGCTCCGGGTTGCAGGCTGCGCAACCAGAGGCGACCTTTGGCGTCGGCGTGCAGTCCAAGTACGGCAAACGGGTCGCCGTGTTCGCCCCGACAGAGGGAAGTAACTTCAGCTTTGCTAAGCATTTCAGCCCTTCTTGAGCAGTGAGCCCATGTTCCAGGTGTCGACGGCATAATCCCGTATGGTGCGGTCGGACGAGAAGCTGCCCATGCCGGCGACGTTAAGAATGGCTTTGCGTTGCCACTCGCTTGGGGTCAAATAAAGTTTGTCGACTCTGCTCTGCGTTGCCACATAGTCGGCATAGTCGGCCAGTAGCAGGTAGTGATCGCCATAATTGACCAGCGTGTTGAAGATATCGTGATAACGTTTCCGATCACTGGTCGAGAAGAATCCGCCGTCGATCTTGTTCAGCGTTTCATTGAGCGCCCCGTTGTTCAGGTAAATGCTTCTTGGATCGTAACCGGATTTACGGATGGCTCCGACCTGTGGCGTGCTGTTGCCGAAAATAAAAATGTTTTCAGCGCCCACGTTGTCACGGATCTCGATATTGGCACCGTCTTCGGTGCCGATGGTCAGTGCGCCATTCAGTGAAAACTTCATGTTGCCGGTGCCTGAGGCCTCGGTTCCCGCAGTGGAAATCTGTTCGGAAAGATCAGCAGAAGGCATGATCAGTTCGGCCACCGAAACCCCGTAATTGGGGACGAATACGACTTTGAGTTGCCCATTTGCACGCGGGTCGCTATTGATTACCGTGGCCACATCGTGAATCAGGCGGATCACCTGCTTGGCCATGTAGTACGACGATGCAGCCTTGCCGGCGAAGATCACGCAGCGCGGTGCTGCATTGTCGGCAAGACCGTGCAGAATGGCGTTGTAGCGGGTGATGACGTGCAGCACATTGAGCAGTTGCCGCTTGTATTCGTGAATGCGCTTGACCTGGATGTCGAACAGGCTATCCGGATTGAGGACGACGCCTGTCTCGCGTTTGATGTAATCGGCGAGACGCAGTTTGTTGCTGCGTTTGGCCGCAGCAAACGCCGTACGGAATCCTTCGTTGTCGGCCAATGGGCGCAGACCCTGCAAACGGTCGAGATTGAGTCGCCAGTCCTTGCCGAGACGCTCGTCAAGCAGGGTTGATAGCCCCGGGTTGGCTTGTGCCAGCCAGCGACGCGGCGTGACCCCATTGGTCTTGTTGTGGAATCGATCCGGATAGAGCCTTGAAAAATCGGCAAAAATGGTCTTTACCATCAGGTCGGAATGCAATTGTGATACGCCATTGACCCGATGACTGCCGATGATCGAAAGGTAGGCCATGCGTACCCGTTTGTTGTCTTCGTTGCCGTCCGCGTCATCGATTATCGAAACACGGCGGATAAGGTCGTTGTCACCCGGGAAGCGTTGCGAAACTTCATTGAGGAATTCCTGGTTGATGCGGAAGATGATGCGCATGTGGCGCGGCAGCAGAAAGTGAATCAGGCCTACCGGCCAGGCCTCCAGCGCTTCAGGCATCAATGTGTGATTGGTATAGGAGAAAATGCGCTTGCATTGATTCCAGGCATCCGCCCAGAGCATCCCGTAATCGTCGCACAGCAGGCGCATCAGTTCGGCGACGCTGATGGCCGGATGGGTATCGTTGAGGTGTATGGCGACCTGATCGGCCAGATTGTGCAGGCTGCCATATTCTTCCAGATGGTGGAACAGGATATCCTGCAGTGATGCGGCCACGAAGAAATACTCCTGCCTCAGGCGTAGTTCGCGACCTGCAGGGGTGCTGTCATTCGGATAAAGCACCCAGGAAATGTTTTCGAAGCGGTTCTTGAATTCGGCGGCGCGGGCGTAGTCACCGGAATTGAAGGCATTCAGGTCGATCTGGGCCGGTGCGCCTGCCTTCCAGAGGCGCAGGGTACTGACCCGATCAGTCCCGTGGCCGGGGATAACGTAGTCATAGGCCCGGGCTTCCACCGCTTCGGCGGCATTCCATTCAGCCCATTCGCCGTGGTGTTCGGCGGTCCCGCCGAAGCGGACGGTGAAGTGGGTGCCTGGCCGCGGAAATTCCCAAGGGGTTCCGTCGACCAGCCAGGAATCCGGATGTTCGACCTGGCCGCCGTTGATGATCGATTGCGCAAACATGCCATACTCATAGCGCATGCCATAACCCCAGGACGGCAGTTCGAGCGTCGCCATCGAGTCTAGGAAACAGGCCGCCAGGCGGCCCAGACCGCCATTGCCCAGTGCCGCATCCGGTTCGCATTCGATGACGTCGGTCAGTGAAGGGCCGCCGGCATCGGAGAAGGCGGCCTCTGCCTTGTCGCGCAGGTCAAGTGCCGAGAGGGCATTGTTCAGCGTGCGCCCGATCAGAAATTCCATCGACATGTAGTAGATGCGACGTGTTTTTTTCTTGCGGTCGGCGACCTGCGTATCGACCCAGCGCTGGGCCAGCTGGCTTCGTGCGACCAGCGAGAGTGCTTTATAAAGTTCCTTGGTATTTGCCGTGGCCGGCTCGGCAGCAACGGAATGGAGCAGCTTGTTGTCGATTTCGGCGCGAAAGGCTGCTCCGTCAGCTTTGGCTTTTCTTGTATCAGACATCGGGCAGTTACTCCTCTAAGGTTTATCAGCGTCTTAGGCTTGAGCCAGAGTGTGCATGGGATCGGGCAAAGCCGCTACAGGGGACAGCATTACACAAGTTTGGATGGCAGCCAAGTGGTCGCCGAGTGACAAAGTGCCTGCCGTTGTTTCTCCGTTGCATTCAATGTTAGTTGCCTACGCTAGGCCGACGCAAATTCATGGAATCAAGTCTAGTCCATTCAGTAGCCGACAGGCAAATGGCAAGACGCCTTCAATGGTCTAGCCTCAGGGTTCGGGTTGAGTAGCGTTGAAGCGTCCGATGGAAGCCGGGATATCACCTTCCTGTACGGCTATGTACGGCGGATCAGTTGCTCCACTTGATCGAGCAGCCTACACAAGCGACCTGTTCGGCGAGACTACGGCCGGTAGCAGCAATTTGCCGCATGGCTTCGACAAGTTCGCGCCGCGCGTCGGACGTGGCCGGGGCAATTTCGCTCGAATCGAGGCGACCGCGATACTGCAACTCCAGATCCCGGTTGAAGCCGTAGAAGTCAGGCGTGCATACGGCGCCATAGTTGCGAGCGACATTCTGCGTCGGGTCGTAAAGATAAGGAAAGGAAAAGTTGAGACTCTTGGCCATCTTCTGCATATTGGCGAAGGAATCCTCCGGATAGGCGTGGGTATCGTTGCTCATGATGGCGGCGACACCAATACCCATGGCCTGAATTTCAGCAACGTCACGGCAGATGCGGTCGATGATGGCTTTCACGTAGGGGCAATGGTTGCAGATGAACATCAGCACCAACCCGCTGGGCCCACGCAGGGTTTCCAGCGTCTTGTACGCGCCAAAGGTGTCGGTGAGTTCAAAATCGGGTGCTTTCCAGCCTAAATTGCCAGGTGGCGCGCTAATGGCCATAACTGCAGTACTCCTGTGGTCTACGATGGTTGCCAGATAACCCTATAATACCATTATGAGTTCACCCCGTTTTTTCTGCCCGGAGCCATTGTCGGTGGGTTCGCACGTCATGCTGCCGGAAAATGCGGCGAGACACGCGTGCCGGGTGTTGCGTTTGCACGTTGACGATGATCTTGTGCTTTTCGATGGTGCCGGCGGAGAGTATGCTTGCCGCATCAGTACTGTCGAGCGCGAAGGTGTGACCGTTGCTGTGCTGGAATGGCGTGATCTTGAGTGTGAGGCGCCGCTGGCAATTACCTTGGTGCAGGCCTTGCAGGCCGGCGAGAAAATGGATACGACGGTGCAGAAAGCCGTCGAACTGGGCGTGGCGCGTATCGTGCCGGTGGCGTCGAGGCGCAGTGTCGTGCGCCTCGAGGGTGAACGCGCGAAACGTCGGGTGGAACACTGGCGAAGCGTAGTGGCTTCTGCCTGTGAGCAGTGCGGGCGCAACACGCTGCCCGAGGTGGCGACGCTCGATGTCCTGGAGCACTGGCTGGGCCGGCCCGCGACAAAGGGCGTGTTGCGCTTGATGCTTGACCCGAGGGCGGGGCAGCCTTTGAGCAGAATTGTGCCACCTGCTCCGGGAGGGTTGGTCGAATTGCTGATCGGAGCGGAGGGGGGGTTGGCGCCGGAAGAAACGCAGATGGCCGAGTCGGCCGGCTTCGTGCCGATTCGCCTGGGCCCACGCGTGTTGCGTACGGAGACGGCTGGAATGGCTGCTCTGGCGGCTATTCAGTGTTTGTGGGGTGACTTCGGAGAGGGGGTGGATCATGTTTGAATCGGCAGAACTTGGACACGAGATCGACAAGGAAACCTTCCGCGAGGAGGAGCCCAAGCTGCGCGCTGCGCTGCTCGATACACAGTTTGATTTCCGCGAAAACGGCAAGTTTCCGGTGGTCATCCTGATCAGCGGGGTTGATGGTTCGGGCAAGGGCGAAACGATCAACGTACTCTACGAGTGGATGGACCCGCGCTATCTTTCGACGCTGGCTTTTTCGACGCCCACCGATGAGGAACAGGAACGTCCCTACATGTGGCGCTTCTGGCGGGCATTGCCGCCCAAAGGGCGAATCGGGATTTTCGCCGGTTCGTGGTATTCGAATCCGATCGCCGAGCGAATTCGCGGCAAACTGGACAAGGGCGATCTTGACCAGCGCATGGATCAGATCAACCGTTTCGAGGCCATGCTGGTCAACGAGGGCGCGCTGGTTCTCAAGTTCTGGTTCCACCTGTCCAAGGACGGGCAGCGCCAGCGTCTGAAAGCCATTGAAAAGGATCCGAGAACGGCCTGGCGGGTGACCAAGGAAAGCTGGGCGCGCCTGAAGACCTACGACAAGTTGCAGGAGGTGGCGGGTCACGTGTTGCGCATGACCAACACGCCGTGGGCGCCGTGGATCGTTGTCGAGGGAACGGACGACCGTTACCGTTCACTGACGGTCGGCAAGATCATTCTCGATGCCCTGCAAAAGCGTCTGGCCGATACGCGCGACCAGAACTATCCCGTGGCGCCGCCGATGGCGCCGAAAATCGATAATCTGGATGTGCTGACGGCGCTTGACCTGACGCAGACTCTGGAGAAAAAAAGCTACGAGACCCAACTTGCCAAATGGCAGGGACGCCTTTCCGAACTGGTGCGCCATCCGGAATTCAGGAAACACTCGCTGATCCTGGCCTTTGAGGGTTCTGATGCGGCGGGCAAGGGCGGCAGCATCCGGCGCGTGACGGCGGCTATCGATGCCCGCCAGTACCAGATCGTTCCGGTTGCGGCACCCACCGAGGAGGAACGTGCGCAACCCTACCTGTGGCGTTTCTGGCGGCATATTCCGCGAGTTAACCGGGTGAGCATTTTTGACCGCACCTGGTATGGTCGTGTCCTGGTTGAGCGTGTCGAAGGATTTTGCAGCGAAGCGGACTGGTTGCGTGCTTATACCGAGATCAATGATTTCGAGCAGGAACTGCACAAGGATGGGGCAATCGTCATCAAGTTCTGGTTGCAGATCAGCGCCCAGGAACAACTGAAGCGTTTCAAGGAGCGTGAGAAAATCGAGTTCAAGCGCTTCAAGATCACCGAGGAGGACTGGCGCAACCGCAAGAAGAGCAAGGCCTACCACGATGCCGTGTGCGACCTGGTTGACCGGACGAGTACCAGTACTGCACCGTGGACCCTGGTCGAGGCCAATGACAAGAATTTCGCCCGGGTCAAGATTTTGCGTACCATCTGCGAGCGGCTGGAAAAAGCGTTAAATACCGAAAAGTCTTCAGCGAAGGCCAAGGATAAATAAACCCGGACTGTCCATTAGGCGAAATCTGGGGAAAATCCGTTTGTGGTGAGCTTGTCCCCCAAGGGGATTTCCTTCGGGGCATCGAACCATGAACGGCCCTTCGGCAGGCTCAGGGCGAACGGGTTTTGGGTTAATAGATAATCTGGGATAAAGATATGTCCGAAGAGTTGAGTTCCGCCCACTTTGTGGCCCTGTTCCGTTCAGTGGCCCCTTATGTCAACCTGTTCCGGGGTAAGACCTTTGTCATCGCCTTTGGCGGCAAGGCCATTTCCGGACCCCTGGCACGCACTCTGGCCTATGACGCCAACCTGCTGGCGGCCCTGGGCGTACGTCTTGTGCTGGTGCATGGGGCGCGTCCGCAGATCGAGGAGGAACTGCTCGAAAAAGGCATCAAATCAGTTACTCACGGGGGCTATCGGGTGACTGACGCAGCCACACTTGATTGCGTGATCGACGCCGTGGGCAGTGTCTACCTGGAGATTGATGCGCTGCTGTCGCAGGGCTTGCCCGATACGCCCATGGCCAACAGCACGATCCGCGTCATCGCCGGAAATTTCATCACGGCCAAGCCGCTGGGCGTACTCGACGGGGTGGATATGCAGTATGCGGGCAGCGTGCGCAAGATTGACGCCGAAGGCATCAGAGCCCAGCTCAGTATCGGCAATATCGTCATTCTTTCGTGTCTGGGTGCCAGTCCGACGGGCGAAATTTTCAATCTGGCGATGGAAGAAGTTGCCGAGGCGACGGCAATAGCTATTGGCGCAGACAAGCTGATTTTCCTGACCGACAGTCAGGGCGTTACCGACAGCGCCGGGAAGCTCCTCGACGAAATGACCGCCGACATGGCCGGACGCCTGATCACGACCGGCGAATGGCTGTCGCCGGACATCAAGCGCTATCTGCCCTGCGCGGTGCGCGCCAGCCGCTCCGGCGTGGGCCGGGTGCATCTGATCGGCTTCAATGAAGACGGGACTCTGCTGCGCGAATTGTTTTCGCGCGATGGCGTAGGCACCATCATCACCCGCGAGTCGCTTGAGATCCTGCGTGATGCCCGTCCGGACGATATCAGTGGTCTCGTGGCCCTGATCCAGCCGCTTGAAGAAGACGGATCGCTGGTGCGCCGTTCAAGGGAACTGCTCGAACGCGAAATTACCCGCTTCTCGGTGGTCGAGCACGATGGCCTGATCGTCGGCTGCGCTGCGCTCTACCCGTATGGCGATGATCAGGCCGAGTTGGCCTGCGTCGCCGTGCATCCTCATTATCGGCGCTGGGGCTATGGCGAGCAGTTGATGAAGCGCATTGAAACTCGCGCCCGGGCGGTGGGCATCAAGCGCCTGTTTGTGCTGACGACGGTGACCGCGCACTGGTTCAAGGAGCGCGGCTTTGTCGAGCAGACGGTGGATCAACTGCCGGCAGAAAAACGCCTTGTCTATAACCTGCAGCGTCGTTCCAAGGTGTTTTCAAAATCGGTATGAGCCGTTGATCTGGTCGGGCACGGTATAATAAACACCTCTTTTGTCTAATGCGGTTTTTGTTTTACGGAGTCAAATTCATGGCAAGAATGGTCAAATGCATCAAGCTCGGCCGCGAGGCTGAGGCACTCGACTTTCCGCCTTACCCGGGGGTTCTCGGCAAACGGATTTATGAGAGCGTATCGAAAGAGGCATGGCAGCAGTGGATCCGCATGCAGACCATGATCATCAACGAGAACCGTCTGAATCTGGCCGATGCAGCGCATCGCAAGTATCTTGCCGAACAGATCGAGAAACACTTCTTCGGTAACGGTGCCGATCAGGTTCAGGGTTTTGTGCCGCCAGGGGCCTGAGGTTGTTCATGCCTCAAATCAAAATGGCTCCGCATGGAGCCATTTTCCCAGGGGCCTTTGCTGCGCCAGAAACTCAGTCCCGGTTTGGCAGCATTCTCCGCAGAGTGTTGTCACGGACGACGTAATGGTGAAACAAGGCTGCCGCCGCGTGCAGTCCGATGAGAAAGTAAGCTAGCGTACCCACGGTCTCATGCACTTCCTTAATCAGTTTCGCCAGCGGCCGGTTTTCGCTGATGAGCGCCGGCAGTTGCAGTCCGAAAAAGGGGATAAGTTTTCCTTCCGCACTGAGGATCAGCCAGCCGGCCAGCGGCATGCCGATCATCAACGCATAAAGGGTCACATGCATCAATTTTGCCGAGACCTGCTGCCAGCGCGGTGGTTCAGGATCAATACGCGGGGTAGTTCCAGCCAATTGCAGCATCAGGCGCAACGATGCCAGACCAAGAACGGACAGGCCCAGCATGAAGTGCCATGTCTTTAGCAGTGTGCGCAGGTCGCTTCCTTTGGGCAAAAAATCGCGCAGTTCAATGCAGGCATAAACGGCGAGAAGCAGTAACAGCATTAACCAATGAAGCCCAATGGATAAGGATCCGTAACGCTCCGAGGTGTTTTGAATAGTCATTGTCTTCCAAAGAATGAAGCTTGGCCTGTCGCCAGCATACACGGTTGCAAGCACCGCGCGCATGATTGCAGACACTGATGCGGTCAGTAAGTTTCAGGAGTTGTTGTTTTGGCCATGTGCATTTTAGGGTTGGATAAGGCAATTACGAGGTTCAAGCCTTCTGGATATGTAATCAGGACTGAGCTTGGAATCTGCCGCTTGTTCGCAACCTTCTTGGAACCTCAACTGGTTGGAATTGAACTCTACGAACCGGCCGTTGGCCGCCTCACCCTACTGGCGATTATATTGCGATAGCATTTCTGCCACAAGATATAATCTATCACAGGATTCTTCCGAATTAGCGCAAACCGAATCTCTTGCTAGCCGCAATGGATTCACGTTCCATGGCACAACCGGATTTCCACTCACAGCCCCGACCCGCAGCGAGTACGATCTCAGAACTTGGACTTAAGGATGAAGGTGAAGAGGTCTTCAACGACCTTCAGGGAGGGAATGGTCGTCGCACTCGGGAGTTCGGGCGTAATAACCGGGGTGTTGCGCTCGATGCCTGCATACGTGCCGAGCGAGCCTGGAAAACTGCCGAGTCTGCTCACCGGAAGAGGAGAGTGCAATTCATTCGTAAAAGTTACCGGCCCGTCGTGGTCGAGGATCTTGTATGGGGCATGTACGGAAATAATGAGTTGTGGTCTAAACGTTTCAATTGCCTGTTGGACAACTCGCGTCTCAAGTTCGCCCCCCGCTTTCCTGCCGGGAAACCTGCGCGGGTCGCTGTTGGCTCTACTTTTCCAATAAGAGATGGCTGTCCCGCCCCAGTCCCTGGTTTCGAAGTTCCGGTTGATGTCGATGCCGTTGCTGTTTGTTCGCGTGCGGGGCTTGACATAGAAGCCATCGGGGTTGATGAGCGGATAAAAGAGGAAGCTGTATTCGCGCACAAAGGAATTGTCGGGTTGTCGATCAACGAAGTCGAGCCAGCGAAAGGTGAGTGAGACAGCAGAGATCTCGTCGGCATGAATGGCACCCAGAACCAGAATGCGTTGCTTCGAATCTTCCCTACCCCAGGCAAAGTGCGGGATGGGATGCCTGCCGGATGTGTAAGCGTCCAATACCCACTTCCGCTTGATGCACCTGCCATAGTCGACCGACATGAGTTCGCTGCTCAGATGCTTACACCAGAGTTCGATGTTCTCCTTATCAGAAGCCGTCTGATCTTCGGCTCGTGCGGGGAAGCCATTACACAGCAGGAGAGCAATGATGATGTGAAAATACGCGCGCATGTTTCAACTCTAACATACCGGAAATAGTTGACTGTCGTCTCTCAAGAGCTTCGGTTCTTGTCTTTGCCAAGGGCAGCTGTTTGAATGCGGCCGCCTTTGTCATTGCGCTTGAGTGCGAGGCATCAATACAAAATCGATGTACGGGACGTTTCAGTTGAAAAACGCTTAAGCCAAATGAAGGGTGTGCCGGCAGAAATCAGTTGCCGGCAAGCTGCGCCTCAATTTCCTCGGCTGTAGCATGGCGTACATTCAGTCCCTTGACCATGTAGACCACGTATTCAGCGATGTTGGTCGCATGGTCACCGATCCGCTCGATGGCCTTGGCGATGGAAAGAATATCCAGCGATCGGGTGATGGTGCGCGGATCTTCCATCATGTAGGTGATCAACTGGCGGGCAACGGACTGATACTCGGAGTTGACCGATTCGTCGAGACGCATCGCTTCGGTACCCAGGCTGACGTCCAGTCGGGCGAAACCGTCAAGCGAGAGGCGCAGCATCTTGAGCGCCGTATCGGCCATATGCGTCAGTTCGACATTCAGCGTACTGACGACCGGCTGCTTCGAAAGGGCGATGCCGAGGCGGGCGATTTTGCGTGCCTTGTCGCCGATGCGTTCAAGGTCGGCAATGGCCTTGAGGACGGAGACGATCATGCGCAGATCAATCGCCGTCGGTTGCCGCTTGGCGATGACCTGATTGCACAGGGCGTCGATCTCGATCTCCATCTGGTTGATGCGCTCATCGTCACGGATGACATTTTCGAGCAGCGGATGATCGCCGCTGTAGAGGCCTTCCATTGCCTTGCGCACTTGTTGTTCGGCCAGGCCGCCCATTTGCAGGACCCGTGTGCGCAGACTTTCGAGCTCAAGATCGAAATTTTTGGAAGTGTGGTCGTTCATGCTTCTTGCTCCGGAAGGGTTGGGCACGGTAATCAGGTTTCTTGAAGCTTAACCCGGGAAAGTTACAATTATGTTTCAGTCAGCGCTCAGTGTCTGTACGCCCTGGCTCGTCCCAATCAGGCAGACATCGGCCGGGCGGTGGGCAAAGAGGCCGTTGCTGACCACGCCGACGATCTGGTTGATGCGCGTTTCAAGATCGACCGGGTCGACAATCTGCAATCCTTTAACGTCCAGGATAAGGTTTCCGTTGTCAGTGATGAAACCCTCGCGAAGCACCGGTATGCCACCCAGCCGACTTAACTCGCGCGCAACATGGGCGCGCGCCATCGGAATGACCTCAACCGGCAGCGGAAACGTGCCGAGGACCTCGACCAGCTTTGATCCGTCAACGATGCAGACAAACTTTTTGGCGACGGCAGAGACGATTTTCTCGCGCGTCAGGGCACCACCACCACCCTTGATCATGTGCATCTCGACATTGATCTCGTCGGCGCCGTCGATATATACCGGAAGCTCAGTGATGTCGTTGAGGTCGAAGACCTTGATGCCGTGGCCTTCCAGCCGTCTCTGGGTATCTTCGGAGCTGGCCACGGCACCGGTGATCCTGTCCTTCATTCCGGCCAGCGCCTCAATGAACAGCCGGGCGGTTGAACCCGTACCCACCCCCACGAGTTTGCCTTCGACCACATAATCCAGGGCGGCACGCGCCACAGCCTGCTTGAGTTCGTCCTGCGTCATGGAATTGCATATCCGGTTGTTGATCATCGGCTGCCATTCTAACGAAATGAGCGTTGTGATGACAGGACATGTGCCGCCTGGCTATTGCAGAGGGCCGTATGTACCGGCAGGAGGCAGCCCTTCAGTCGGGAAATCCAAAATGTCACGGAAATGACATCGATTTGTAACGGATTCTGCGCACCATGCGCGGCATGCCTACCGTCCGTTCAATTTTTCTCTCTGATATCCATCTGGGCACACGCGCCTGTCAGGCGGATCGTCTTCTTGAGTTCCTGCGCAGTTATGTGGCCGAGAACGTTTTTCTTGTCGGCGACATTGTCGACTTCTGGGCCATGCGCCGGAGCATTGTCTGGACTCCTGCGCAGAACACCGTTGTGCAGAAAATCCTGAAGCGTGCGCGGCGTGGCGAACGGGTCGTCTTCATTCCGGGCAACCACGACGAAGCCTTGCGCGATTACCTTGGAATCGCCTTTGGGGATATCGAGGTGGTTGGCGAGTACGTGCATGAACTGGCCGACGGGCGCCGCTTTCTGCTGCTGCATGGCGACGAGTTCGATCAGATTACCCGGCATCATCGCTGGGTCGCCGTACTGGGCGATGTCATGTATGACGTGCTGGTGCGCCTGAATTCGATCCTGTCGTTCATTCGCCGGCGTTTCGGCATGACCTGCTACTGGTCGCTGGCCGGTTACGCCAAACGGCGAGTGAAGAAAGCGCTGCAGTTCATCTTCGATTTCGAGGATAGCGCACTGCGTGCGGCACGCCAGCGCGGGCTGGACGGTATCATCTGCGGCCATATCCACAGCGCCGTGATCCGCGAGAGCGACGGGGTCAGTTATGTGAACTGCGGCGACTGGGTCGATAGTTGTACCGCCATCGTCGAGCACTTCGATGGCCGACTTGAACTGATTACCTGGGGCAATATGGATCTGCTCCCTCTCACCGCAAACAAGGAGGACGATACATGCGTGTCGTAATGGTTTCGGATGTCTATTTTCCGAGAATCAATGGGGTCTCGACGGCAATCCAGACCTATAGGCAGGCCTTGCGGGCGCATGGTGTCGAAGTCAGCCTGGTGGCCCCCGACTATGGACTGCCCTGCGCCGAATCGTGGATTACCCGCGTTCCTTCGCGAGCGGTTCCGGGTGATCCGGAAGACCGTCTGGTGCGCTGGGGGAGCATGCATGATGCCGTTGAAAATGCGGTCGAGCAGGGTTGTGACCTGATTCATGTGCAGACGCCGTTTGTTGCCCACTATGCCGGATGCAGTGCTGCACGCCGCTATGGATTGCCGGTGATTGCGACTTACCATACGCTGTTCGAGGAATACCTGAAACACTACGCGCCGCTGATTCCGGCGGCCTGGCTGCGCGCACTGGCGCGCCGTTTTTCACACCGGCAGTGCAATGCACTCGATGCCGTCATCGTGCCGTCAAAGGCGATTCACGACCGGCTTGGCGGGTACGGTGTGACCTCGCCGATGCATGTGCTGCCCACGGGAATCCCGATACATACTGCGCAAAATTGCGGTCGACAGTCGTTCCGCCTGCGCTTTGGCATCGACGAATCGCGTCCGGTTGCGCTCTTTGTCGGCCGTGTGGCGCACGAAAAGAATATCAGTTTCCTGCTTGACGCTGTCGATCTGGCACGCGAGGCGGTGCCGGGCATTCTGCTGCTGATTGCCGGAGAGGGGCCGGCGTTGCGCCAGCTTCGTCAGTCCGTCGTTGACCGGGGATTGCAGGACTGCGTCCAGTTCATCGGCTATCTCGATCGCCGGACGGAGCTTCCTGATTGTTATGTGGCGGCAGACGTATTCGCCTTTGCGTCACGGACCGAAACCCAGGGGCTGGTCCTGCTCGAAGCGATGGCGGCCGGTCTGCCGGTGGTGGCGCTGGCCGAGATGGGAACGCTCGATATTCTCGGCGTGGGTCGCGGGGCGATCGTCCCGGATGATAATCCCTGTGCCTTTTCACTGGCGCTTGGCCGGGTTCTGCTTGATGCGGATTTGCGCAATCGGCTGGCCGTAGACGGCCGCCTCTACGCCAGCGAGTGGTCGGATGATCTGCTCGCCGGAAGGATGGCGGAGCTTTACCGGCAGATCGTCGGCAAGCATTTCAGCCAGAGTGTGGCCGATTTCAATCTGTTGCCGCTCTGAGCACAATGAATAAGCCTGAAATAAAGCCGGTATACTTGCCAACTGCTGTCCTTGGCAAGGAGAAGCCTGTGCTTGAGGAAAGCCCTTTCAAAGGGAAAACCGGTTTGCAACGCGTATGGAATGCCTTGCATTATTCGCTGGCTGGCTTGCGG
>CAIVZW010000099.1 GCA_903910495.1 uncultured beta proteobacterium | reverse complement strand
GTGCGTTTCCATTTTCTGTAACTGTTCTGCCAGGGTGCTCATGTAGTGATCCTTAATAAATAATAAATGGAAAAGAGAAGTGTCAAGGTGGCAATGCGGAAATGTGTTTTGCCCATCGGAGGACCCTGCTGCGTGCGCCGACCATCGAAACCAGTGCGTGATTCTACCTGAATCGTTTATACGCAGCAGCAGTCAGGCGAGCGGATGGAGCGCCGATGTTTTGTATAAACCCCGGAACTCATCTAGTGTGCAGTACTATCTCCGATGGGCAGTCAATGAAAGTCATGACGGATACGGAACAGGAGTGAGCATGGAAAAGGATCTGCGCGAAGCCGCGCTGGAGTACCATCAATACCCGACAGCGGGCAAGATTTCCGTGCGCCCGACCAAGGCGCTGACCAACCAGCATGATCTGGCACTGGCCTATTCGCCGGGCGTGGCCTTTGCGTGCGACGCCATCGTCGAAGACCCGGACAATGCAGCCCTTTATACATCGCGGGCCAATCTGGTCGGCGTGGTTACCAACGGCACGGCAGTCCTCGGTCTGGGCAACATCGGCCCGCTGGCGGCCAAACCGGTGATGGAAGGCAAGGGTTGCCTGTTCAAGAAATTTGCCGGCATTGACGTTTTCGACATCGAACTGGCCGAGAACGATCCGGACAAGCTGATCGACATGATCGCGGCGCTGGAGCCGACGCTCGGCGGCATCAATCTGGAAGACATCAAGGCGCCCGAGTGCTTTTACATCGAGAGCCGGCTCAAGGAGCGCATGTCGATCCCGGTCTTCCACGACGATCAGCACGGCACGGCGATCATTTCTTCGGCGGCCATGCTCAATGCGCTGAAAGTCGTCGGCAAGGCCATCGGAGAAGTGAAAGTCGTCTGTTCCGGCGCCGGCGCGGCAGCCATCTCCTGTCTCACCCTGTGGTGTGACCTCGGCGTACGGCGTGAAAACATCATGGTTTGCGACTCAAAGGGCGTGATCTACGTCGGTCGCGAGGCCGGCATGGAGCCAACCAAGGCGAAATTTGCCCGCGTCACCGAAGCGCGGACACTGAGCGAGGCGATAGCCGGTGCCGACATCTTCCTCGGTCTTTCGGCCGCCGGGGTGCTGAAAGCGGACATGGTGGCCAAGATGGCCGCGCGGCCTATCGTTTTCGCCCTGTCCAATCCGACGCCGGAAATCATGCCGGAACTCGCCCGCGAAGCGCGCCCGGATGTGATCATGGCTACCGGCCGTTCGGACTATCCGAATCAGGTCAACAATGTCCTGTGCTTCCCCTTCATTTTCCGAGGCGCACTCGATGTCGGCGCCACGCGCATTACCGAAGAAATGAAGCTGGCCTGCGTAAGGGCCATCGCCGCCATGGCCCACGAGGAAGTCACCAGCGAGGTGGCTTCGGCTTACCCCGGCCAGGAGCTTTCATTTGGCCCTGAATACCTGATCCCCAAGCCCTTCGATCCGCGCCTGATCCTGATCATTGCGCCGGCCGTCGCCCAGGCGGCGATGGATTCGGGTGTGGCCAAGCGGCCGATTACCGACATGGCGGCCTATCGGGAAAAACTCAAGGGTTTCATTTACCGTACCGGTGTCGGTATGCGCTCGGTATTCTTCGCTGCAAGGCAGGGCAAACCGACACGCATCGTTTATCCCGATGGCGAGGATGAGCGTGTATTGCGCGCTGCACAGATTATCCTCGAGGAGCAACTGACGCTGCCCATCCTGATCGGTCGCCCCGAGGTGATTGAGGCCAGGCTGGAGAAAATCGGCTCGAAGCTGCAGATCGGAAAGAATTTCGAGGTTGTCGATCCGGACAGCGATAACCGCTACAAGGAATGCTGGATGGCCTATCACCAGATCATGAAACGCCGCGGTGTCACCGTCGAGATTGCCAAGACGCGCTTGCGCAAGCACAACACGCTGATCGGCGCCATGATGATCAAGCAGGGGTATGCCGACGGAATGATCTGTGGTGTCTCCGGTCGTTTTGAACATCATCTGCAGCAGATCGAAGATGTGATCGGCAAAGCTCCGGGGTGCTCGACACTGGCGGCGATGAATCACCTGATCCTGCCGGGGCGTGCCCTGTTCATTTGCGATACACATGTCAACGAAAACCCGAATGCCGAGCAGTTGGCGGAGATTGCGCTGATGGCCGCCGAAGAGGTTCGGCGTTTCGGCATC
This sequence comes from uncultured beta proteobacterium, assembly GCA_903910495.1. Next base: position 9,656 of record CAIVZW010000099.1, on the reverse strand, counting down.
GAGCCGAAAGTGGCCATGCTCTCGCATTCCAACTTCGGCGCTTCGCAATCCGCCTCGGCGCGCAAGATGGCCGAGGCAACGGCTCTGTTCCACGCCAGGGCACCCGCCATCGAGGCCGATGGTGAAATGCACGGCGATGGCGCGCTTTCCGCAGAAATCAGGAGTCGCTTCGAACCTGAATCGAGGCTCAACGGCGAGGCCAACGTGCTGGTCATGCCGAATCTCGACGCCGCCAACATTTCGTACAGCCTGCTCAAGATGACCGGCGGCGAAGGCATCACCATCGGTCCGATTCTGCTCGGTACGGCACGCCCGGTGCATGTGCTGACGACCACGGCAACGGTTCGCCGTATCGTCAACATGACGGCGCTGGTGGTGGTGGACGCCGCCAGCAAGTAGAAGGTCGAAATTCCCGGGGCGCGGCGCAGTCAGCGCCCGCAGGCGGCGAGCACGATGGTGCCGCTGTCGGCAATACCCGGCAGGAGGTCGGTGAGCGGACGGCAGCTGCCGTCGGCACACAGTTCGTAGCCCGAGGTGTAGTGGGAATGCGCCAGCGTCAGGCGATCCATCGCTGCGACCGCCGGCCGGTAATGCCAGAAACCGTCATGCAGGAGCGCCCCCGGCGGTGCTTCCATGCCGGCACCGCTGCCCTTGATGCGCGCAGCGACGAGGTGCAACTGACCGCTCTCGACCCGCCAGTCTTCTTCCCAGCGAAGCTTTTCGATCGAGTGCATCCAGGCCAGCGTAAAAAACTGGATGGCCAGCGAAGCCGACAATGCGCCGGCAGTCAGGCACAGCGCCATTCGCCATTACGCTTTCTGTTTGCGGCTGCGAATCCCGTGCCAGACGACAAACACGGCGCCCGTAGCGAAGCCGACCTCGTCGGTTACCGGCAGCGCCAGTACCAGTGAAAAAGCGGCGGCGGCAGCGACACTGCGCTCGACCAGGTTGAGCGGCGCCCACAGGTAGCCGATGGCGGCACTGCCCCACAGATAAATCGCCAGCGTCGCCTTGAATACGATGTAGGCCACGGCCATTACGGAAGGATCGCCCTGCAACATCAGCGCCGGATCATAGACCGCCATGAAGGGGACGACAAAGCCGGCAACAGCGATCTGTGTTGCCTTCCAGCCGATCTTCATGGCAGAAGCCTTGGCGATCGATGCCGCCGCGAAGGCGGCCAGCGCCACCGGCGGCGTCAGGTCGGCCATGATGCCGAAGTAGAAGACGAACATGTGGCTGACAATCAGCGGCACGCCAAGCTTGAGCAGCGCCGGCGCGGCAATCGAACTGGTGATGATGTAGTTGGGGATGGTCGGAATGCCCATGCCGAGAATGAGGCAGACCACCATGGTCAGAAAGAGCGAGAGGAAGACGCTGGTCTCGCCGATTTCGAGAATGAATCCGGCAAAGTTGGACGCGGCACCGGTCAGTGTCAGCACGCCGATGATCACCCCGACGATGGCACAGGCAATACCGACGGCCAGTGCCTGCTTGGCGCCATCAACCAGTGCCATCTTCAGGGTGTGCAGTGTTTCCTGATTGCCTTTGATGAGGAAATTGGCCAGCGTCAGCACGGCAATGACAACAAGCACTGGAAGGATTCCCCATTTGCCGAACGAAGCCGCACCGAGCCCGAGCGCGAACCAGAAGACGTAGCGCAACGCGGTGCCGGAAATGCGTGCAGCCAGCGCTGCGCCGAGAATGAGGATGGCCGTCAGTGCCAGCCCCATCATGCCGGAGAACATCGGCGTGAAGCCATGGAAAAGCATGTACACCAGTGCCCCCAGGGGCAGCACCAGATGCCAGTTCTCCTTGAGTGCGAGCCAGGGGTTCGGGCACTGATCCTTGGGCACGCCGAGCAGTTTAAGGCGACCGGCTTCAAGATGCACCATCCAGAAGGCCGTAAAGTAATAGAGCATGGCCGGAATGATCGCCGCCTTGACAATTTCGGCGTAGGGCACGTTGAGCGTTTCGGCCATGATGAAGGCCACGGCGCCCATCACCGGCGGCATGATCTGGCCTCCCATTGAAGCGGTAGCCTCGACGGCGCCGGCGAACACCGAGGTGTAGCCGAAGCGCTTCATCAGCGGGATGGTGAACTGGCCGACGGTCAGCACGTTGGCTACGCCCGAGCCGGAAATAGTGCCCATCAGCCCCGACGAGATGACCGCCACCTTGGCCGGTCCGCCTTTGGCGCTACCGACGAGGCCAAGGGCCAAGGCGTTGAACAGGCGGATCATGCCGGCGTGTTCAAGGAATGCGCCGAACAGGATGAAGAGAAAAATGTAGGTGGCCGAAACCAGTGTCGGAATGCCGAGAATGCCGTCACTGCCGAGATAAAGCTGGCTGACGATCTGGTCAAAGCCGAAACCGCGGTGGGCAATCGAAAGCGGCAGGTACTGGCCGAAGAAGCCATAAGCCAGGAAGGTGCCGCAGACCAGCGGCAAGGCCCAGCCCATGACGCGCCGTGCGGCCTCGAAGACGAGTACGGTGGCCAGTGTGGCGACAACCAGATCGGCGGTATTCGGGTCACCCGAATGCTCGATCAGGTCGGCCTCGAAGATCATGTGATAGAAGCCAAGCGCAAAGCCGAGGATGGCCAGCAGCGCGTCATACCACGGCACCTTCCTGTCGGTACGCCCCGAACTGCGCGCCGGATAGAGCAGGAAGATGAGCAGTAGCAGAAAACTGACGTGCAAGGCACGAATAATCAGACTCGAGAAAGGATGAAAAGCGGCGACGGAAATCTGGTACGCGGAAAACGTCAGAGCAGCAAACGTCGCAATGCGCGCTGCCCAGCCAGCCAGTTGGCGCTGATGCGCATTCTCCTCAAAATCGGAAGGTTCGGGGTGTACGAGAACTGCTTCGTTCGGGCTGTCGGTCATGCTGTTTCTTTCGCTAAACGCTATGAAAAAACCGGTCACTGCACACGTGCGAAGACCGGATTTGCGGCAATGTTGGACTCGCTTATTTCAGCAAGCCAACTTCACGGTAGTACTTCTCGGCACCCGGATGCAGCGGTGCAGGCGGTGCTTTGGCCGCGTTCTCGCGCTTGATCGACTTGGCTGCGGCGTGCGCGGCAATCATCTGATCAAGGTTTTCGAACATCGATTTGGTCATGGTATAGACAGTCTCGTTTGAAACGCCTTCATGGGTAACCAGGTAGTTCTGTACGGAGACGGTAGTAACGTCGGCATCCTGTCCTTCGTAGGTCTTGGCCGGAATGACGCCAACCTGGAACGCCGGATCGTTGATTTTTGTCACAATGTCTGCAGGAATGGTCAGGAATACCACTTTCTGCGAAGTGGCCAAGTCACGCAATGCCGCAACACCCAGACCGGAAGACAGCAGGGTAACGTCGAGTTGCCGGTTCTTCATCAACTCAACCGATTCGGCGTAGGAGAGATATTCCACCTTGGCGAAATCCTTGTAGCTGATGCCGGCGGCTTTGAGGATCTCGCGCGAATTGAGTTCGGTGCCGGACTTGGGTGCGCCGACTGAAATCCGTTTGCCTTTGATGTCGGCCAGTGACTTGATTCCGGAATCGGCTGCGGCAACGAAATGGATATAATTTGGCCAGAGCATGGCAATCGTCCGCAGCTTTTTGAGAGGCGCCTTGAAACCCGCGTCTTCATTGCCTTTCCAGGCATCGGACAGGGAGTCGCCAAGCGAGATGCCAACTTCGCCGCGACCGGCCTGCAGCAAATTCAGGTTTTCCACACTGGCCTTGGTGGCCTGCACGGCCGTTTTAGAGCCGGGAATGGCTTTGCTGTAAATCTGCGAAAGCGAAACGCCGAGCGGGTAATAGATGCCGCTGGTGCCGCCGGTGAGAACATTAATGAATTCTGCGGCGTGCGCCGGGATGGACAAGCAGAGTACGGCGGCGCTGACAATCAGGGTGTGACGCAAAGAGGCTTTCATAAGTTTATCTCCTGTGTGAAGTGACACAACGATTTTAGGACAAATCCGCTACTGCCAAACAAGTTTAAACAAAGTTTCATCGGGATCGGGCTCAATCACTTTTCATGCACTCGCTAATCAAATAAGATTAGACTGATTACTTAGAGAATACTCGGTAAACGCCCATGTCTACCGCCAGCAGTTCCGTTATCCTGATTATTGACGACGTACCCGAGAACCTGCACGTGCTGAGTGAGTTGCTGCTGCCGCAGTATCAGGTACTGGCAGCGACTTCTGGTACCGGCGGCTTGCGCGTGGCCAACGGCCGGCCGAAACCCGATCTGATCCTGCTCGACGTGATGATGCCCGGCATGGATGGTTATGCGGTGCTGTCCAGGCTGCGTGACAATCCCGACACCCGCGACATCCCGGTCATCTTTCTTACGGCGCTGGCCGATTCGGGCGATGAGGAACGTGGTCTGAAACTTGGCGCGGCCGATTACATTACCAAGCCGATCACGCCCACCGTGGTCCTGGCCCGGGTACACACCCAACTCGAAGCCAAACTGGCGCGCGACTGGATGCAACAGCAGAACGTCAGCCTCGAAGCCGAAGTCGCCCGGCGTATGGCCGAAAACGATCTGACCCAGCGGGTCAGCATCCGGGCGCTGGCGCATCTGGCCGAAACGCGCGATCCTGAAACCGGCAACCACATTTTGCGTACCCAGGGCTACGTCCAGCAACTGGCGCAGGTGCTGTGCCAGCACCCGCGCTTCGCCGGCACCCTGAGTGAGCGCTACATTGATCTGTTGCACCGCTCGGCACCGCTGCACGACATCGGCAAGGTCGGCATTCCCGATCATATCCTGCTCAAGCCCGGCAAACTCACGGCGGACGAAGGAGTCATCATGCAGACGCATGCCAGACTCGGCAGCGCCGCCATTGAGCAGGCCGAACGCGATATCGAAATGCCCCTGCCCTTCCTGTCACTGGCCAAGGAAATTGCCCGCTGGCACCATGAAAAATGGGATGGCAGCGGTTACCCTGACGGCCTTGCTGGCGACGCCATTCCCGTATCCGCGCGGCTGATGGCCGTGGCCGATGTTTTTGATGCACTGATTACGGTACGGGTCTACAAACCGGCGATGTCCTATCCTGAAGCCCGCGACATCATCGCCAGCGGACGAGGCAGCCACTTCGACCCCGACATGGTCGATGCTTTCGTTGCCAACTTCGCCGAATTTTCCGCTATCGCCGAGCGTTACAGTGAAGACGGAGGTTCGGCCACGGCAACGGCTCGGCCGGTGGCATAGCCATGAACCCGGAGGAAACCAGTCGGTCAGAGAAGCCTCACGGAATCCGCGTGGCTGGCGCCACCCTCAGGATCGTTCTGGCCTATGCAGCTTTCTCCTGCCTCTGGATACTGCTCTCCGACAAGGCCGTGGTCTGGCTGCTCAGTGATCCTGAGCAAATCGGCCTGCTCAGTAGCATAAAAGGCTGGCTGTTTGTCGGCGTAAGCTCGCTGTTGCTCTATGGATTGATACGGCGACTGATTGATCAAGTCCAGGCCGCGTCGTTGCGCGAGATTGAAGCGCAGACGGAAAAATCGCACGCCCTGCGATTGCTGGCCACGATCGCCGACAATTCTTCGGATGCCATCTTTGCCAAGGATCAGCAGGGGCGCTACCAACTGGTCAATCCGGAAACGGCACGGATCTTCGGCAAGCCGGCCGATCAGCTTCTGGGCCGCGATGACTCGGCACTGTTTCCGCCGCAACAGTGCGCGAAAATCCGCGCCAACGACCAGCGCGTGATCAGCGAAAACCGCATCGACACCCATGAGGAAACGCTGGCCACCGCACAGGGAGAACGCACTTTCCTGACGCTCAAGGGGCCCTTGCGCGATACTGACGGGCAACTTCTCGGGCTGTTCGGCATCGCCCGCGACATTACCGAGCGCAAGGCCAGCGAAGCCAGAATCAAACGGCTGAGCCAGACCTATGCGGCCTTAAGCGAGTGCAATCAGGCCATCGTGCGCTGTGCCGGCCAGGAAGAACTGTTCCCGCAGATCTGCCGCTTTGCCGTGCAGTTCGGCGGCATGAAGATGGCCTGGGTCGGCCTGGTCGACCCCGATTCCCTGATGGTTCGCCCGGTAGCCAGTTTCGGCGATGAACAAGGTTATCTGCAGGATATTCAGATTTCAACCGATGCTGACAGTCCCTTTGGCGGCGGTATTACCGGCACCTCGATCCGTGCATCCGAGCCCGTCTGGATCGAGGATTTCATGAGCGATGCGCGTACGGCACCCTGGCATGAACGGGGTGCGCGCGCAGGGTTTCGTTCCTTGGCGGCCTTGCCGCTGACCCGGAATGACGTTGTCGTCGGAGCGCTGATGCTCTATTCCGGCGAACTCCATGCCTTTGACGAGGATGTGCGCAAACTGCTTGTCGATATGTCGTCCAACATCAGTTTTGCGCTCAACGGCTTTGCCCGTGATGCGGAAAACATGGGCGCCAATGCCCAGTTGCGCAAGCTTTCGCTGGCCATCGAGCAAAGCCCGGAAAGCATCGTCATTACCAATGTCGATGCCCGCATCGAATACGTGAACGAAACCTTCGTCCGCGTCACCGGCTTCAGTTGCGACGAAGCGATTGGCCAGAACCCGAATATCCTGAACTCGGGCAAGACGCCACCCGGAACCTATGCCGCGATGTGGTCGGCATTGGCGAACGGCCGGCCGTGGAAGGGCGAATTCCACAACCGCAGGAAGGACGGCAGCGAATACGTCGAATTTGCCATCATCACCCCGCTGCGCCAGCCTGACGGAACGATCAGCCACTATGTTGCGGTCAAGGAAGACATCTCCGAGAAAAAGCGTCTCGGCGAAGAACTGGATCGCCATCGCTTCCATCTGGAAGAACTGGTGGCACAGCGCACGATGGAGCTGCTTGGCGCACAGCAGCAGGCCGAGGCCGCCAACCAGGCCAAGAGTTCATTCCTGGCCAACATGAGCCACGAGATCCGTACGCCGATCAATGCCATCATCGGCCTCACCCATCTGTTGCGGCGCGGCGCGGCCACGCCGGCCCAGAGCGAACGGCTGAACAAGATCGACGGCGCCGGCCGGCACCTGCTGTCGATCATCAACGACATTCTTGACCTGTCCAAGATCGAGGCCAACCGGCTGCAACTGGAGAACAGCGATTTCCACCTTTCGTCCATTCTTGACAGCGTCAGCTCGATCATCAACCAGTCGGCACGGGACAAGGGGCTGCACATCAAGCTCGAGCACGATGCTGTCCCGCTGTGGCTGTACGGCGATCCGGCGCGTTTGCGTCAGGCCCTGCTCAACTACGCCGGCAACGCCGTCAAGTTTACCGACAACGGCGCCATCGTCATGCGCGCCAGTCTTCTGGAAGATGTCGGTGACGAATTGCTGGTGCGCTTCGAAGTCACGGATACCGGCATCGGCATTGCGCCCGACAAAATGTCCCGGCTGTTCCAGGACTTCGAGCAGGCTGACCCTTCGACCACACGCAAACATGGGGGTACCGGCCTCGGGCTGGCGATTACCCGGCGACTGGCGCAGTTGATGGGCGGTGAAGCCGGTGCTGAAAGCACCCCGGGCAAGGGTAGCACCTTCTGGTTTAACGCCCGTCTGCAACGCGGTCACGGCATCATGTCCGACCAGCCGGTGAGCGCGGCGACAGATGCCGAAACGCAATTGCGCCGGCTCCACTGCGCGGCCAGAATCCTGCTGGCCGAGGACAATCCCATCAATCGTGAAGTGGCGCTGGAACTGTTGCTTGCCGTAGGTCTGCAGGTGGATGCCGCCGTCGACGGCCGCGAGGCTTTGGAGAAAGTTAAAACGCAGGCCTACGACCTGATCCTGATGGACATGCAGATGCCCAATATGGACGGCCTTGAAGCCACCCGCGCCATCCGTGTGCTGCCGGGCCGGGAAACCATACCGATCCTGGCGATGACGGCCAATGCCTTCGATGAGGATCATCTGGCCTGCGAAGAGGCGGGGATGAACGACTTCATCACCAAACCGGTAGACCCCGCCGCGCTTTACCAGAGCCTGTTGTTATGGCTGTCGGCCGCGATGCCGGAGGCCACAGCACATGAACCAGACAAGGCCGACGTGAAGACGGATTACGTGCGCACAGCCAGCGTCTCCACAACACGTCCGGATCCGGCAAAGAGGGTTGACCAAGGGACAACGGTTGACACCGTTCTGGCCGCTCTGAGCCGTGTGCCAGGCCTGAATGTGGCACGCGGCCAGGCGGCCTTGCGCTGCAATAACGAGAAATACCTGAGCCTGCTGGGCCGCTTTGCCAAAACACACGCCGATGACATGACACGGCTGGCGACGAGCCTGGCCGAGGGCGATCAGCTTACGGCGCTGCGTCTGGTGCACACTCTCAAGGGCACCGGAGCCACCCTCGGGGCTGATCATCTGTCGGCCATGGCGGGAAGCCTGGAAAGCCTGCTCAAGGCGGCCCAGTCGGCGGGTATTGGCAGCGACGATATCCGCCCTGAAATGGACGCCATCGGCCACGAACTCGCCGCTCTGGCCGCCGCTTTTCCCCCTTCGGCATCTCTCCCGCAGGCGGACAGCACGCCGCCGGATCCGGTCGTTCTGAGGGCCGTGCTTGAGCAACTCGGCATGCTCCTGGAAAAGAGCGATACCGCCGTCATCGCCTTGTTCGAAAAACACGAGTCCTCGCTGCTCGTGGCCCTGGGTGCTCCCTGCGAGAATCTTGGGCGACAGATCAGGGGCTTCGACTTTGAAACCGCGCGGATGACGCTGCGCGACCTGCGCGAGTGGGTCGGAATACGCTGAGTAGCCTGAGTAGCAGTTGTCCGGCCCGGTTTCCTATCCGCCCTCACCCTTACCCAGCCACTTCAGCAGGCAGGCAAAAAACAGATCGGGATCAAAGGGCTTGCTGATGAAGTCATTCATCCCGGCCTCGAAGCACAGTGCCTTGTCCTCGGCAAAGGCATTGGCCGTCATGGCCAGGATCGGCGTATCCCGGTAGCCGGGCAGCGCGCGGATCTGCCGCGTGGCTTCCAGGCCATTGAGCTTGGGCATCTGCATGTCCATCATGATCAGCGTATAGGCATTTTCGCGGACCTTGCGCAGAGCCTGGGCGCCGTCTTCTGCGCTATCGACGATGAGCCCTGAATCCTCCAGGAATGACTGAATCACAAACAGATTCACCGGTTCGTCGTCGACCAGCAGGACACGGCGGCCGCTGTGGCGCTGGCGGATCAGGCTTTCGACATCAGCCGCAGCCAGCGCGGGCGCGAGGGGTTCCGGGCTGACGTTTTTGTGTATCGGCAGGCGGGCGGTAAACCAGAAAGTGCTGCCGCTGCCCAGCGTGCTCTGCACGCCGACCTCGCCGCCCATCAGTTCAGCCAGTCGCCGGGTGATGGCCAGCCCGAGCCCGGTGCCGCCGTATTTGCGGGTGGTCGAGTTATCGGCCTGTTCGAAGGCGTTGAACAACCGCGGCAGGGCCTCGGGCGCGATGCCGACGCCGCTGTCTTGCACTTCGAAACGCACCACGACCGACTCGGCGCTTTCTTCCTGCACGATGGCGCGCAGGGTGACGCTGCCGCTTTCGGTGAACTTGATGGCGTTGGTGGCGTAGTTGAGCACCGCCTGCTGCAGGCGCGTCGGGTCGCCGTGCAGGTGGGGCGGGAAGTCGCCGCTCTCGACCGTAAGCTGCAAACCCTTGGCCCGGGCG
>CAIVZW010000098.1 GCA_903910495.1 uncultured beta proteobacterium | reverse complement strand
TTGCCTGCACAGCCCGATAAGGCGACGAGAAGCAGCAGACAGCAACGAAAATGCATTGGCATGAGGGTGTAGCAGAAGACGGGGGGCAGATGTTACAGGATTACTCTGAGCCCTGCTTTTCTCCGTCAGTCTCGTTGCGTGCCAAAAGGTAGGCCGGAATTGCTTCCTCCGGAACATCCAGGCGTCTGAGCAGCGTTTCACGGCTGATATGCAGAAGTTTCTCGATGGCGCTGAAGTCATCCGGTAGCGCCGCATCGCACCAGTCACTGGCCGAGTGGCGGGCGAGGTTAACCGCCAGGCTCACATTCTGTACGCGCGGCAGGTGAGCATTGGCATCGTCCATCAGGGTCTTGAGCAACGCGGGGAGGTGCCATGCACTGCACAGGGCGAGTTGCAGGTCAAAGAGCCGGATGCCGAGAACCTGTTCCTGCGCTGTCGTACTGCGCAGGGTTCGGTCGGCTTGCTGCCGGTCACGGATGGCAATGGCCAGTTTTGGCGCGAAACACCACAGCAGGATTTCGGCAAGATCATGCAGCAGGGCGGCAATGGCGACTTCTTCGATGTTCATGTCGTGACGTTCAAACGCCCAGTCGTAGGCATATTTAGAGGCCCGCTGAACGCGACGGATGACTTGCAATAAACCAAGCAGAGCCTGTGGTTCGCTCTTCAGCACGGCCTCGATGGTGACCGGTGTTCCGAGGCTGTTGAAGAAGGGTTCGATGCCGAGCATCATGACTGCATTGGCGATGGTCGTGATGTCGGAGTGCAGATGCTTGCCGCTGAAGGGTTGAATGTAGGCCAGTACGCGGACGGCCATGAGTGGGTCCTGCAGCACGATAGTGGCGATATCCCGGCCGCTGACCTTGTCGATGTTCTGGCGCGCTTCCTCAAGCCGGCGGGCGGTCTGACGCAGAATGGGCAGATCCGCATTGCTGAAGAAGATGACCCAGGCTTCCAGATCTTGCAGTGGCTGATTGAGCATAAGCCTCGACTTCAATAAGCTCTTGATGGAAAAACGCTGATGACCTGATACTCATCGGCGCACAGGATTCTTGAATCATGGTACCTGCCCCTTCAGTCGCCCGCAAGGCTGGTACGACAAATCCGGCGACACGACCGGTTCCCGCTTTTCTTTCTGCCACGCTTCGGGCAAGCAATTTCTTCATTTCAGACAGAGTGTTGGTACAATGCACGGTTATGTCTATATTAGACTGATTTTTTGACGTTTTTCTTAACCTGTCCGCTGTGGAGAATAGATTTATGGCTATCGAACGCGCCCTTTCAATTATCAAGCCTGATGCTGTTGCCAAAAATGTGATTGGCAAGATCTATTCGCGTTTTGAGACCAACGGTCTGAAGATCATTGCCGCGAAAATGGCCTGGTTGTCGCCGCAGGAAGCTGGTGAGTTTTACGCCATTCACAAGGAGCGTCCTTTTTACAAGGATCTGGTCAGCTTCATGACCTCCGGTCCGGTAATGATTCAGGTGCTGGAAGGCGAGAGTGCAATAGCCAAGAACCGCGAACTGATGGGTGCTACCGATCCGAAAAAAGCGGAACCGGGGACCATCCGCGCCGATTTTGCCACGTCGATTGACGCCAATGCGGTGCACGGTTCCGATGGCCCCGATACGGCCAAGGTTGAAATCGGCTTTTTCTTCCCCGGGATGAACGTCTACTCCGGCCGCTAAGACCCGGGTTTCCATTCGCATGACCGTCAATCTGCTCGATTTCGATGCTGCCGGCCTCAGGGCTTTTTTCGCCGAACACGGCGAGAAGCCTTTTCGCGCCCGGCAGGTGCTGCGCTGGATGCATCGTTTCGGGCAGCACGATTTTGATGCGATGACCGATATTGCCAAGAGCTTGCGTGAAAAACTCAGGGGAATGGCCTCGGTTATCGCGCCAGCCATCGTTTCGGACAAGCTTTCGGACGATGGTACGCGCAAGTTTCTGTTCGACGTGGGTGGCGGCAATGCCGTCGAAACCGTTTTCATACCTGAAGACGAGCGTGGAACGCTGTGCATTTCGACCCAGGCGGGATGTGCGCTCGACTGCTCGTTCTGTTCGACCGGCAAGCAGGGTTTCAACCGCAATCTGACGGTGGCCGAGATCATCGGCCAGTTGTGGCAGGCCAACCGCACTTTGGGCGCGGATCCCTCGGGTGAGCGGATCATCAGCAATGTGGTGCTGATGGGCATGGGCGAACCGCTGGCCAATTTCGAGAACACCGTAACGGCTTTGCGCCTGATGCTCGACGACAATGCCTATGGCCTGTCGCGTCGCCGCGTCACCGTTTCCACCTCCGGTCTGGTGCCGGTCATGGATCGTCTTGCTGACGAATGCGCGGTAGCGCTGGCCGTGTCCTTGCACGCTCCAAATGACAAACTGCGTGACGAACTGGTGCCGATCAACCGGAAATATCCTCTGCACGAGTTGATGGCCGCCTGCAATCGCTATCTGCTGAAGGCGCCGCGTGACTTCGTAACCTTTGAATACGTCATGCTCGATGGCGTGAATGACAGCGCTGCACAGGCCAGCGAGTTGCTTGCCGTGACCCGCGATGTGCCATGCAAATTCAACCTGATTCCGTTCAATCCGTTTCCGGGTTCGCCTTATCGTCGTTCGCCTGCACCCCGTATCAGACGTTTTGCTGAGATACTGATGGCCGCCGGCGTGGTCACCACGACGCGCAAGACGCGTGGCGACGATATTGATGCCGCCTGTGGCCAGTTGGCCGGACAGGTATTGGACAAAACGCGTCGGTTATCACGGCGGACTATTGAACTCCACGAGGTCAGGACATGATTAAAGCGCTGCGCAGGTGTTCTGCTTTTTTCTGTCTGGGCGCCATGGCCTTGATGGTGGCTCCGTCTGCGCTGGCTCAGAAATCCGTTCCGCCGCCGCAGGAAACCCTGCAGGCTGCGGTCCCCAAGGATATTCACACGCGTGCCAAACTGCACACGGAATTGGGCTCCCTGTATTTTCAGAGCGGCAACCTGATTGTTGCTCTCGAAGAATTGACCATTGCCATCTCGATCAACCCCAACTATGCCCAAGCCTACAGTACGCGTGGCGTTGTGCTCTACTACGTCAAGGAATTCGAATCGGCTGAAAAAGACTTCCGGCGCGCAATTGAACTTGATGAAAGGGATCCGGAAATCAGCAACAACTATGGCTGGTTTCTCTGCCAGACCGGGAAGGAGAAAGAGGCTATCACCTATTTTCAGCGGGCGCTGAAAAGCACTTTGTACCAGACCCCTGAAGCGGCCTATCTGAATGCGGGGACGTGTTACATCAAGCTCGGCGACCTGGATTCGGCTGAAGACGCGATTCGCAGGAGCTTGCGCATCGTGCCGGACAATTGGCAATCGCTCTTTCAGCTGGCTAACATCAGCTACAAACGGGGCAACTTTGAAGCCGCCAGGGAGCATCTGAAAAATGTCGTTCGTTTGACTGATCCTGGCGCAGATGTGCTGTGGCTGTTTTTGCGGGTTGAGCGCCGTCTGGGTGATCGTTCGGCAGAGGGCAGTTTAATGTCCCAGTTGCGGCGAAAATTTCCGGACTCGCCTGAGTACCAGGCGTTTCTGAAGGGGAATTACGAATGAGCGGGGAGACGGTTTCACCTCGGGCATCAGTCGATGAGACGGGCCCTGGATCAGCCATTAACGATATTCAGCTTGCGTCTGCCGAGGCCTTGATGCCTCGGGAGCTGAGTGTCGGTCAGCAACTTCGTGTGGCGCGTGAAGCCAGGGGACTGGCCGTCGCCGATATAGCCAAGAAGCTTAAGTTGAGTCCCCGTCAGGTTGAAGCTCTGGAGTCAGACGACTGGTCGCGTTTGCCTTGCAATACGATCGTCCGGGGCTTTGTCCGTAATTATGCGCGTTTGATCGATCTGAATCCCGATCTCCTGATGGTCTCCCTTGACCGTCTGCACATGCCGCAATTGCCCGATCTTGAAATGCCCATCGGGACCAATGTGAGTCTTCCCCAGGCCGGCAAGGTCGCGCGGCGGGACTATGTCAGGGTGTTTTCCGGTCTGATCCTGCTGGTCCTGGCGGTGCTGGCCTACTTCTTTTTTTCACATGACATGTGGCAATCGACCTTGTCAGCGCTTAAATCCGCAGCGCAATTCCGGGAGCCTGCTGTCGAGAGCGTCGTTCCGCCAACGATTGAGGAAGCCAGAACGCCTGATACGTCAGTCTCTCTTCCGTCAACGGCAGTGCTTCCGGAGGTGTCGGCATTACCGGCCCAGTCTCTGCCTCTTACTACGCCAGCTTCACTGCCTGTTTCGATGCCCGCGACCTCGTCCGGTAACGGACTGAAGTTCAGTTTTACCCAGCCCTCATGGGTTGAAGTTCGCGACCGGAGTGGCGAGATCATCTTTTCACAGTTGAGTCAGGCCGGTTCGCAGCGGGAAATTGAAGGTCGCCCCCCGTTTGTTCTGGTCATCGGCAATGCTACCCACGTCAGCTTGCGCTACAAGGGCAAGCCTGTTGATCTGTCCAGGCGCAGCAAGGACGATGTGGCGCGTGTTACCGTCGAGTGAGAGTGAACGATTTGTCTGCAGATACAAGAGTGAGTGAGGGATCTGTCAGCCGTCGGTCGACGCGTGCCGTCAGCATCGGTAAGGTCACTGTGGGTGGCGAATCGCCGGTGGTCGTTCAGTCGATGACCAATACCGATACCGTTGATGTGCTGAAAACCGCCATCCAGTGTGCCGAGCTGGCGCGTGCCGGGTCGGAACTGGTGCGTATCACCGTCAATACGCCGGAAGCGGCTGCGGCGGTGCCGAAAATTCGTGCGCATCTCGACAGCATGAGCGTCGATGTGCCGCTGATTGGCGATTTTCATTACAACGGTCACCGCTTGCTGGCGGATCATCCCGAATGTGCCCGGGTGCTGGCCAAGTACCGCATCAATCCGGGCAATGTCGGCCACGGCAGGAAGCGTGACGAACAGTTCGCGCAGATGATAGCGATCGCCTGCAAGCACGACAAGCCGGTACGTATCGGCGTGAACTGGGGCAGTCTCGACCAGGATCTGCTGGCGCGTATCATGGACGAAAACGCCAAACGTAGCGAGCCGATGAATGCCATCGAAGTCATGCGCGAAGCGATGGTGGCCTCGGCACTCGAATCGGCGGCCAAGGCCGAAGAACTGGGCTTGCCGGGTGATCACATCATCCTCTCCTGCAAGGTTTCCGGTGT
>CAIVZW010000097.1 GCA_903910495.1 uncultured beta proteobacterium | reverse complement strand
GGCTGGAACTGGAGGTGACGTTGCCGACGCCGGGAATGCTGCGCAATTCGCGCTCGACCTTCTGCGCGTGTTCGGCGAGCGTCCGGCCATCATCGCCGGAAAGGGCAAGCTGGTATTTCTCCTGGCTGCCACCGAACCCGACTCTGACGCGCACACCGGCCAGCGCTTCAAGATCGCGCCGGAACTCGGCCTCGACCAACTGCTTGCTGATCCCACGGCGTTCGCTGCGCGGCGTCAGGTTGATGGTCAAGGTCGCCTTGCGCACCTCGGCCGCCCCTTGTGGCATGAAGGGATCGCTGCCGGACGCACCGCCGCCGATGGCGGTATAGATTGTTCTCACCTGCGGATTCTTGCCGACCAGACCTTCGGCCTGTTTAACGAGGGCCAGGGTCTGGCTGAAGGTACTGCCCGGCGGCAGGGTCAGTGCCACCTGCGTCTGCGAGAGATCGTCGGGTGGCATGAAGCCGGTCGGCAACAGCGGCATCAGCCCGATCAAGGTGCCGAAAAAGAACACCACGGTGATGATCGAGGTGCGTATCCGGTGCTTGAGGCACCACTGCGCAAGCCGCATGTAGAGGCGCTCCCAGCGTGCTTCCTCATGCCCGCGGGTGTTGGGCTTGAGTAGGTAAGCGGCCATCATCGGCGTCAGCATGCGCGCCACGACCAGCGAGAAGAACACCGAAATAGCCGCCGTCCAGCCGAACTGGACGAAGAATTTTCCGACGATGCCGGTCATGAAAGCGGTGGGCAGGAACACCGCGATCAGCGTGAAGGTGGTGGCGATGACCGCCAGCCCGATTTCGTCGGCCGCTTCCATCGCCGCCTGATACGGCGTCTTGCCCATGCGCAGGTGACGGATGATGTTTTCGATCTCGACAATGGCATCATCGACCAGGATACCAACCACCAGCGAGAGCGAAAGCAGCGTGACGACGTTGATCGTGAAACCGAACAGGTACATCACCGCGAAGGTCGGAATGATCGACAGCGGCAACGCTGTCGCCGATACCAGTGTGGCCCGCCAGTTGCGCAGGAACAGCCAGACGACCAGCACGGCGAGCGCGGCGCCTTCGAACATCAGCGCCATTGAACCGTCGTAGTTCTCGACGACCGGATCGACAAAGTTGAAGGCTTCATCAACCGTGATGTCCGGATGCTTTTCCTTCAACTTGCGGATCTGCTCGCGTACACCGTTCATCACATCGACTTCACCGGCGCCTTTGCTGCGTACGACCTCGAAGCCGGCCACCGGCTTGCCGTTGAGGAAAGCGGCCGTACGCCGTTCGGCGATGGTGTCTTCGACGCTCGCCACCTGATCGAGCCGGATGCGGCGACCGTCGGAAAGCGGGATTTCCATGTGCGCAAGCTCTGCCGCCGTCTGCACCGTGGCCATCATGCGCACCGATTGTTCGGCGCTGCCCACGTCGGTACGGCCACCCGAGGCCTCCTGCTGGATACGCCGAAGCTGGCGCGAAACATCCGCAGCGGTGGCGTTGAGCGCCAGGAGAAGATCCGGGTCGATCTCCACGCGCACCTGCCGCACCACTCCGCCAACACGCGCTACGGCACCGACGCCGCGCACGCTGAGCATGGCCTTGGCCACCTCGTTGTCGACAAACCACGACAGCGCTTCCTCGTCCATGCGCACGGAGGCCACGGTGTAGGTGAGAATCGGCGTCCCG
>CAIVZW010000096.1 GCA_903910495.1 uncultured beta proteobacterium | reverse complement strand
GGCGCAGGAGCAGCTGCAACGGGAGATCAACCCGGTGATCTACACCGCCGCCGAATTCACCCGCAGACTCAAGGCGCAGGAAGCCTTCATCGGCAACATCCTCGCCAGCCCGAAACTTTATGTCATCGGAACCGAACATGACCTTGGAAAATTTGCTGGCCATCCGCCGGCTGCAGCCGTTTGAGGCCACGCCGGGCAGCGTGCAGCGCCTGCTGGCCTCGGCCGAGCGCAACCTGACCGACGCCCGTCTCGTTGAGCTCAGCGCTGACAACCGTTTCGACACCGCCTACAAGGTCATCATGCAGTGCGCGATGATCGGCCTGTGGGCCAAGGGCTACCGCACGCCGACCAGCCACCCCGGCCACCACCAGACGGCCCTGCAAACCTTGCCCAAAACAATGGGCATCGCCCAGGATACGGTGATCGTCCTCGACGCCCTGCGCAAACAACGCAACCTCAACGACTACGAAGGCGACCCGATTACCGACGCCGCCGTCGGCGAATGCCTGGCGCAGGCCGGCGCCCTGCTTGCGCATACCTGCCACTGGCTGCACGCCAATCGCCCCGACCTGCTGGCCAAGGATCAATAAAGCCAATGCTCGACAACGAAACCAAACGCCGTATCGACAGCTGTCGCGACTTCTTCAAGAGCACCTAAGGCATGAGCGATTTCCCTGCCACCGGCGCGCTTGCGCCGCAGCTGACGCCGCAGGGCCATCTGCGCCTGCTGGCCGATTCCGCTGCGCCGCCCTTGCCGGCGGCACTGCATGAGTGCCTGGCCGCCGCTTTCGCGCGCGGTGCCGGGCAAGGTCTGCTGCACCTCGGCGCCCGCGAAGTCGGCGCGGCCTTGCCGCCGGCGCTGGCCTGGTGGCGTGATTTTGCCGCGCGCTATGTGACGGCGCTGTGCGCCACGCCGGAAGGCGGCGAAATCGCCATCGCCGTGCCTGATGACGCCGCGCTGGAAGCGCTGATTGCCGACCTGCCGCCGATGACCGGCGCCGAATACCTGACGCCGGCGGTGCTGGCCGCGCTGTGGGCCGATCTCGATGCCGCTTTGCGCGCCGAGTTGTCCGTGGCAGAACTGCCGCTGCAGGCCTACCTCAAGGTCTGCCACCCGGCATGGAATCTGGTCGGCCGGGTGGTTTTCAATCTCGCGGAGAATCGCAAGGATCCGGAAGCGCCGTTCGCTTTCCTGGCCACCTACACCTCGCGCCTGTCGGCGCACGGCAAGGCGCAGCATCAGCCCCTGTCGCAGGCGCTGGCGGAATTCTCGGATGGCCGCAAGAAAGCGGAACTGCTCTCGCTGCTGCTGCCGGTGCAACGTGCGGCGGAGCAGTGCGCGTGGCTGCGCGAGATGGTCGCCGAGGGCGACATCTACCATCCGCTGCGCTGGCTGCCGGAGGACGCCTTCCGCTTTCTCAGCGACTTGCCCAAGCTCGAAGCCGCCGGCATCGTCGTGCGCGCGCCGGGCAACTGGGCAGCGGGGCGCCCGGTCAGGCTGATGATCAAGGCCAGTGTTGGCAGCCAGCCGGCGTCCTTGCTGGGGATGAATTCGCTGCTCGATTTTCGCATGGAGGTTACGCTCGGCGGCGAGCGCCTCAGCGCCGCCGAGATCAAGGCCATGATGCAGGGCGTGGACGGCCTGCAACTGATCCGTGGCCACTGGGTCGAGGTTGATCGCAAGAAGCTTGGCCGTCTGCTGGAACGTTTCCAAAGCATTGAACAGGCCGCGGCCGAGAGCGGCCTGCCCTTTGCCGAAGCCATGCGCCTGATGGCCGGCGCGTCGCTCGACGACGCGGCAGTAAATGACGATGCTGACTGGGCGCAACTGTCCGCCGGCCCCTGGCTGGAAGAAACCTTGCGCGGCCTGCGCCAGCCGGAAGGCTTGGCACACGTGCACCCCGGAGCGGCGCTCAAGGCCACCCTGCGCCCTTACCAGGAGGCCGGCGTGCGCTGGCTTTACCTGCTTACCCGTCTGGGC
>CAIVZW010000095.1 GCA_903910495.1 uncultured beta proteobacterium | reverse complement strand
GGCCAGACACCCCCGCCAAGTTAGCGGCGTTTGAGACAT
Source organism: uncultured beta proteobacterium (assembly GCA_903910495.1). The sequence goes on along the minus strand of CAIVZW010000095.1, from coordinate 2,640 downwards.
TCAAGCGGCTTGATGCAAAAGCACCTGGCACTGATCCAGATAGTGGCGAACAAGTGCCGCTGGTCTATCGCTTCTCAACGGATGCCCAGACACTGTTTGAGGAATGGCGGCAAGACTTTGAAACCGCATTGAGATCCGGCGAACATCATCCGGCGATGGAGTCACACCTGGCCAAGTATCGCAAGCTGGTTCCGGCTGTTGCGCTGGTCTGTGCCTTGGCCGATGACGAGAACGATGTAAGCAAGGCGTCATTGCTGCGGGCGCTGGCATGGTCTGAATATCTGCAAACGCACGCGGCCAGAGCTTACACAGCAGGGACACGACCGGCAACCGAGGGCGCGGCGGCACTACTGGCCAAGATCAAGGCCGGGATTGTGACGGATGGCTTTAAGCCTGCTGATGTGTATCTCAAGGGATGGGCACATCTCGGAACCCCAGAAGATACCCATGCGGCAATCGGGATGCTGTGCGATCTGCACCATTTACGAAGGATCGAAACCCCGCCCGGCATCAGAGGGGGCAGACCGGCAATTACCTACCTGATTAACCCGGCAACGAAGGGCGGTAATTGAAATGGGGCGCTATCTCGACTCGCTGAAAAATTCTGAAAAGGTGGCCGGGGGTGACCCTAAAAAACCTAATAAACCCCCTGAAGGCAGTTCTTTAGGTTTTTTAGGTACCCCGCCCCCGCGTTTTGAAATAAATCAAGCACCCGAAACAACGCGAACGGCAACCCAAGCCGAAGCGGAAGAACTGCGGCAACTGGTAGCGGCGATCTATCAGGACGACACCGAAGCTGACCGAACCGAGGCGCTAAACGCGGCACTGGCTGACCCTAGCGATGCCTTGATCTGTTATCGCGCAATAGCCCTTGAACGTGACATTTCCATTCGGAAAGGGGGTGAGGGAGTCAGTTAAACAATACCCTATTCAATCAATGAGTTAACCATGTTTCAACCTGTTGAATCAATAGGTTACGACATTAAACAATTGGTTTTCAACGCTGGCGAAAGTCGGCATATCTCGAAAGGTAACGACATGAGCAAAGCACCAGGCAGCAAGGCACCCCCGGCTAGATCCTTCCCGAGCACACCGGCAGGGCGGGAGAAGGCTTACCAGCAGGCACAACGGCAAGGCGAACCGACAGTCACGTTCAAGGTGCCGACTTCCAAACCGAGCAAGTCGAAGTAACACGGTAAAGGCCGGGGGCAACCCCGGTCATTGAAACGAAAGGGCAACCAATGGCAACGAAAAGCAAGACGGCGGTGGCGAAGCCGGCAAGTGAGAAATTCCCGCGTAAAGATATTCCTCTATACATCATGAAAGACGATAGCGAAGCGGAAGCGGCGAAGAAGTTTGCGGTATTGGCCACTTCACCTGAGCTTGCAGCCTATCGTGTAATCAATGGGGCAGAGCTTCATACCGCCATCGGAAAGAGTATGGACGTGCCTGCTCTGATCAAACAGTTGCGCGAACAAGGCATCGCGGTTAATCGCGGCGATATGACACAGGCCGAGGCGATGTTGATGAACCAGGCGACATCTCTACAAAGTCTTTTTGCGCGGTTGGTAGAGCGCGGGATGAATTGCACCGGGATGGCTCAATACGAGACTGACGTACGGCTGGCGTTACGGGCGCAAGCGCAATGCCGATCCACACTGGAAACACTGGCCAATATCAAGAATCCACCGATTGTCTATGCCAAGCAAGCGAACATTGCCAACGGGCACCAGCAGATTAATAACGGCACTGCGGCACCCTCGCACGCGGCAGAAAAAACAATTCAATCAAACGAACTATCAGGGGATGGTAATGAGCTACTACCGGACGCCAGAACATCGAGCCTTACGAGCCAAGTTAATCAGGACGTGGAAACCGTGGGAGCAATCCACCGGCCCAAGGACTGAGGAAGGCAAGGCCACCAGCGCGGGCAATTCCAGAAAGCACGGGGGGCGCTCGCGGGAATCCTTGGAAGAATTGCGCTGGATTCGCGACTTTCTGAAAGAGTGCAAAGAAATTGATGACTAGGGCCGCAATCGACCGGACCTTCGAAAAAAGCTAAAGCAGCCCTTCAGGAACGTTGGAGGTAACCGGACTTGCGCGGCTTTTTGCGCAAGGTCCGGTTGACCAAGAGGTTATGCGTGATTACTGGCATGTCTTTAAGCGCTTAGGGGCTACTTCTGCAGCCAATGCGGTTACCGCAGACGAATACTTTTCCAGAGGATTTTGGCGGCAGAAATTTTCTGTCCACGCCAAGAGTTGATCGTAGCTGAGTCCGTTAAAAATGTCGCAGGTAGCGGGAGTCTGCTTGTTGTATGCGATTTGGAATCCGGCAAGAAACATCGCCGCGCCTTGAGTTTCGTTCACATACCCAGCGGTACCAATCCCATGTTTGCGGGCACGTTCCATAGACGCCACAAAAGCCGGGCACTCAGCAGCCCCGACCCCACCCCCATTCCAGTACTGCCCTGAACGGTCAGCGCCAAACGCAGAGGTTGAAAATGCAGTGGCCAGGAAAATTGTAAATGTGGCTTTACGCATAACGTACAAGGGGTCCGTATAACAATTTGCAGGATCGGTAAGCGGATACTAGTGGCCGCTTTCAAGCGAAAGTTTGAAGGTCCGCTATTTGGTCGGTTT
>CAIVZW010000094.1 GCA_903910495.1 uncultured beta proteobacterium | reverse complement strand
AGAGCGATGATGTTCTTGAGCATTTTGATCTCCTAACGTTTATGAGGGTTTATCACTCGGTCGCTTCACTTTCCTATTCGTTTCGACCTTGCATGCTTTAACGCGTGGAGTTTCAAAGCGATGTCAATGAATGAGTAACATCTTGTAACTGCACGTGACGTCGTCATCTTTCCGGGACGAACCCAATTTGCTCTTACCAGAGAATGCATGCCTGACTGGTTGCCGATCACTCGTCCTTGACGAAGACTTCCTCACGTTTTTTGCGCAGTGCGGGGAGGAGGATGGTGAGCATGATGAGGGCGGCCATGATCAGCAGCGTGGCACTGATCGGCCGGGTGATGAGCACCAGCGGGCTGTCCTTGGACACGAGCAGGGCGCGGCGCAGGAATTCTTCCATCATCGGACCGAGGATGAAGCCGAGCAACATCAGCTCCGTCTCGCATTCGGGCTTGCGTCCGGGTTCGCCTACCAAAAGCCAGCGTGATGCTCTCCGACATCCAACTGCGCCAGTTGTAGCGGGTGTCCTTGTTCAAGACTCGATAACAGGGGGCAGGTTCACGGATCTCCGATGCGGCGGACCCCCCGTATTACTCTTCCGAATTTGATAAACATCAGTTTCCGATCGACCGATAAACACCACAATGTGAAATCGAACAGAAAATAACTAGTCTTAATTATCATGCGAAATCTCATTGGCCTCGTCGACCAATGACGGACGGTATCAGCCGGCTGAACTTGACGCCACCCAGAGGTTCAGGTCCGCATCGCTGGCCCAGAGATCGATTTCAGCAAGTTCCTCGGGCGAAAAGCTCAAGTTGGAGAGGGCGGCGATATTTTCTTCCAGTTGACTGATTCTGCTTGCACCGATCAGGGCCGAAGTCACTTGTGGATGACGCAACACCCAGGCCAGCGCCATCTGCGCCAGTGTTTGCCCACGCCGCTCGGCGATGTCGGCGAGATGCCGAATCTTTTCCAGGTTGGACGGGGTCAGGTAGTTATCCCGGAAGGCGGGCACCCCCCTGGCTTTGCGCGAGTCTGCCGGCACGCCGGCCAGATATTTGCCGGTCAGCAGCCCCTGGGCCAGAGGCGAGAAGACAATGCAGCCGATGCCCTCATCCTTCAGGGTATCCAGCAAATCCTCCTCGATCCAGCGATTGAGCATGGAATAGGAAGGCTGATGAATCACGCAGGGTACCCCCATGTCCTTCAGCAGTGCCGAGGCTTCCCTGGTTTTTTTCGCCGAATAGGACGAAATACCGGCATACAGGGCTTTGCCTTGCTGCACGGCAGAAGCCAGTGCTCCCATCGTTTCTTCAAGCGGCGTATACGGATCAAAGCGGTGCGAATAGAATATATCGACATACTTTAATTTCATCCGCGCCAGGCTCTGGTCCAGACTGGCCAGCAGGCTTTTTCGGGAATTATCGACGCCATAGGGACCTGGCCACATCGGGTAACCGGCCTTGGTGGAAATGATCAGTTCATCGCGGTAACTCGCCAGTTCGCCGGAAAGAACCAGGCCCAGAAACTCCTCGGCTGCACCCGGTGGAGGACCGTAGTTGTTGGCCAGGTCAAAGTGGGT
>CAIVZW010000093.1 GCA_903910495.1 uncultured beta proteobacterium | reverse complement strand
TCGGGATCGGCAAGGAACTCTTCGATGCCGCCCGCCAGCGGGTTGGTCCGCCGCAAGCGATGGACGGCCATCTGATCGATTGCGTATCCTACCGCTGTAACGCTGCGGTAGGAACATAGCCAGTCATGCGTCCGCATCCGGTTGGCCACATCTCGGGCCTGCTCGGGCAGGAAACCGGAATAGTCCTTGAGCACGGCATAGAGCCGGGTTGTGTAGTCCTCAAGCGTGCCGCATCCATGGCTGGCCCAGTCACGCGCGAGCAGGTGGTCGTAGAACAGGTCAACGAGCACGCCACTGACGCGACGACGCGCGGGACTGATCCTGGCACGACTTGCGGCGAAAGCCGCGTGCCGGTCGGCAAAGCTATCGATCGCGCGGTGCAGGGCCACGCCGGAAGCCACGTCCGGCCGCAGGCCTGCCGGCAGATAGCCTTTCACGAAATCGCCGAGCACGCCACCGATCCGGTCGGCGTCGGCATTCCCCGCGAGCAGGGCATGCGCCAGAAAGTTCATGCCGGCCTTTGGCCTTCGCTAGCGTTCATTCCTTCTTCAAACGCTCCGCTTTCAGTAACTCGGTGAATTGGCGGGGTTCGCCGTTGATCGTGATTTTCATTGAATGGGGATGTTATCACGCGACCCGGCGGATCGTTTTTCCCGGTGATTCATGACAGGGTTTCGAACGATACCGCTGGTTACTTGTCTGTCACTAACAGCCTATCAGGAAACCCCATGCGCAAACTGACCGCCTTGCTTATTACCCCGCTGGCCTTCCTGCTCGCGGCCTGTACCGGAATTCCCCAGGGCATCGAAGCCGTGAACGACTTCCAGCTCGAGCGTTACCTTGGTAAATGGTATGAAATCGCCCGTCTCGACCACTCGTTTGAACGCGGCCTGAGCGATGTTTCGGCGGTTTATGCACCGCGCGCAGAAGGAGGAGTTTCGGTGCTCAACCGTGGCTACGATTCCGGCCGCGAGCAATGGAAAGCCGCTCAGGGGAAAGCAGATTTCATCGATTCCGAGACAAGGACACGCGGCTCGCTCAAGGTGTCCTTCTTCGGCCCCTTCTACGGCGGCTACCACATTGTTGCGCTGGATACGGATTATCGCTGGTCACTGGTCGTCGGCCCCGACCGCGACTATCTATGGATACTGGCCCGGGAACGCCGCCTGCCGGAGGCAGTGAAGGCAGAACTGGTAGCCAAAGCCCGCCAGCTCGGCTTCGCTACGGACAAGCTGATCTGGGTCAGCCAGGAGCGACCGGACGCCTGATGCGACAAGGCCGGAATGAATCCGGCCTGGGGGAAACTGGAGCGGGCGATGAGAATCGAACTCACGGCTCTAGCTTGGGAAGCTAGGGTATTACCATTATACGACGCCCGCGAAGGTGCCCATTCTATGCGCTATGGCGTTCCGGTTCAATTGTCTTGACCTTGCTCGCCGCCAGTTTGGCCCGGCGGCGCGCTTCCGTGGTGTCGCTGCCGGTGGCCACGGCGACGCCCATGCGCCGTTTCTTGAAGCTCTCCGGCTTGCCGAACAGGCGCAGATCGCAGCCCGCTACGCTCAGTGCATCGGCCACGCCTGCATAGGCAATGCCTTTGCCTTCGATGCCGCCGTAGATGACCGCCGAAGCACCCGGCGAACGCAACGAGACATCCACCGGCAGGCCGAGAATGGCGCGGGCGTGCAGTTCGAATTCGGAAAAATGCTGCGAAGCCAGCGTCACCAGCCCGGTGTCGTGCGGGCGCGGGCTGACTTCCGAGAACCACACCTGATCGCCCCTGACAAAGAGTTCGACGCCGAACAGGCCGCGGCCGCCGAGGTTGCCGGTAACCGCCTGGGCAATCATGCGGGATTTCTCGCGGGCGACATCGCTCATCGGCTGCGGCTGCCAGGATTCGACGTAATCGCCATTGACCTGCACGTGCCCGACCGGCTCGCAGAAGTATGTCTCGACTGCACCGCTGCTGCCGATGGCGCGCACGGTCAGCAGCGTGATCTCGTAGTCGAAATCGATGAAGCCCTCGACGATGACGCGGCTCTGGCTCACCCGCCCGCCCTGCATCGCGTATTCCCAGGCCCTGGTCACATCGTCCGGGCCGCGCAACAGCGACTGGCCTTTGCCGGACGAGGACATCGTCGGCTTGACCAGACAGGGATAACCGATGCCGCCGTCAATCGCCGCCTGCAGCTCGGCCAGCGAACCGGCAAAGGCGTAGGGCGAGGTCGGCAGTCCGAGTTCTTCGGCGACCAGCCGGCGGATACCCTCGCGATTCATCGTCAGGCGCGTGGCGCGGGCCGTCGGGATGACCTCGGCCAGTCCTTCGCGCTCGATCTCGAGCAGCATGTCGGTAGCAATCGCCTCGATTTCCGGCACCACCAGATGCGGCCGTTCTTTTTCGATGATCGCGCGCAGCGCTGGGCCGTCGGTCATAGTCACCACATGGGCGCGGTGGGCCACCTGCATGCCGGGTGCGTCGGCATAGCGATCGACGGCAATCGTCTCGATGCCGAGGCGCTGCAGGGCGATAATTACTTCCTTGCCCAGCTCGCCGGCGCCAAGCAGCATGACACGGGTAGCAGATGGGCTGAGCGGCGTACCCAGTGCGTTGATGGGATTGTTGCGCGGGCCGATGAGAGCAGTAGGCATTGCTTGAATCCTGAGAACCGATAAGAGTGCGAATTCTAGCAGTCTGATGGCCGGAATCGTTACGGCACGTCGTACGGCTTTTGTCTCACGGAAGTTCGGCGGTTGATGCTAACGGGGAAATAATCGAACGCCTTGCCATGGAGATACTGATTTCCTGGAACCAGCCGAGCAGGAAATTTCCCTACTTTTCGCGGATTCGGGCCGTGCCGTTGTTCCCCAGTTCAAGCTCGACCACATCGCCCTCTTTTGGTGGCTGTTTCAAGCTTTGGGTGACGAAATACACCCGTCCACCTGGAGTGCGCGTGCCATACATCATTTCATTTGGAACACTCGCCCGACCGTTCGATATGCCCGTCACAATCGCGGTGGATGATGATGCAGGCTTGAGTGCCGTACAGGCGGAAAACAGAATCGACAAACAGAGGGCGATGATAAGTTTGAACATGAGATGGCCCGATGAAAACGATCAATTTTACTCGCAGAAACCCCTGAATAAGCCACTTATTGACTTGGTTTATGGCCGCGTCTGGTCGTGCTACAGATAGTACTGATGCGTGCTCGCTGGCTCGGGGCCGGCCTGCGCATCAATGCAGCAAACGGTCAGTTAAAGAGGCAAGTAAGCGTCAGCAAATCCACATCCCAAGCAACAAATAGATTATCGAAGTGTTCGCCGCACAATTTGGGGATTGCATTCCACCCGAATGAACAACACACCGAACACGAAACTATGGCTGTAGTTGTACCACATTGATACAATCATCGCCTTATGCCAATCTAATCAGTTCGTCCGCAATGAAGCGCTGTGCTGTCGGAGGACAACCGGATGCTGTTGCGCATCATCTGTGATGCCAAGCCCAAGACGCTGACCGAGTTGGCAGCACTGTCCGGGCGGCAGGTGCCAAATCTGTCGTGCACGTTGCGGATAACCACCATTCAGCAAACATGCTACAGGGAGCTTGGCACATGACCGAGAAACAGACTCCAGCGGAAAAACAGCCCATCACGGTAACTGAAAGCACTGAAGCCCCGTTCTTGCTTTACGCAGGCGATGACGAGAAAGTGCATGTCCGTGTGCTCATCCACGCCGAAACCCTGTGGTTGCCCCAGCGTCTCATGGCGGATCTGTTCCAGACCACGCCGGACAATATCGGCCTGCACCTCCGGAACATCTATGCCGAGGGCGAACTGGCGGAAAAAGCAACTGCCGAGGATTTCTCGGTAGTTCAGAACGAAGGCGGGCGGGGAGTCCGGCGCACCCTCAAGCACTATAGCCTCGACGCCATCATCGCCGTCGGCTACCGTGTCAGCTCCAAGCGCGCCACCCAGTTCCGCATCTGGGCCACTCAGATTCTGAAGGAATACATCCGCAAGGGCTTCGTGCTGGACGACGAACGCCTGAAACAAGGCAAGCAGGTGTTCGGCGAGGACTATTTCCTGGAGTTGCTGGAGCGGGTCCGCTCCATTCGTGCCAGCGAACGCCGGATTTACCAGCAGATCACCGATATTTTCGCTGAATGCAGCGTGGACTACGACCCCCGATCTGACGTCACTCAGACCTTCTACGCCATGGTGCAGAACAAGTTCCACTATGCCATCATGGGCCAAACCGCTGCCGAGATCATCCACAGCAAAGTGGACCACACCGCTCCGCATGCTGGCCTGCTCACCTGGAAAAATGCCCCTCACGGTCGCATCCTGGCCTCGGATGTCACTATCGCCAAGAATTACCTCTCCGAGTCGGAGATCAAGCGACTGGAGCGCACCATTTCCAGTTTCTTCGATCACATCGAAACCATCATTGAAAACCGTGTCCAGATGAGCATGGCCGATATGGCAGCCAGCGTGGATAAGTTCCTGAGTTTCAATGAGTATGAGGTGCTGACCCACAAGGGCAACATCAGCAAGACTCAGGCCGATCAGAGAGCACTGGCCGAGTACGTGGAGTTCAACCGGACACTAAAGATCGAGTCGGACTTTGACCGGGTACTCAAAGCGACAAAGGCTCTCGGGCAAGTGGATGTGAAGCCAGGGAACAAGCGGCGGCGAAAATCAGAATGACTACGGCAGTCGGATGGGGCTACTTGAGTTCTTGGTGCCAAGTGTGAAGCGGACACGTCCGCACCGATTTCGACCCAGGTCTTGGCTGTCGGCAAGTCCAACCAAACGTATTCGCCTGCTGCTTACCTCTTCTTTGCATGCGCCGGGCGAAACGCCTTGCAGAATTCCTCGTTTGTGTCCAGATACACTCCTTCGATCAGATCGATGCAGTAGGGCACGGCGGGAAACACCGCCTGCAGGCAATCGTCAATGGCCGAAGGCTTGCCGGGCAGGTTGATGATCAGACTCTTGCCGCGAATGCCGGCGGTCTGGCGCGAGAGAATAGCCGTCGGCACGAATTTCAGCGAGGCGCTGCGCATCAGTTCGCCGAAGCCGGGCATCATCTTGGAGCATACCGCTTCGGTCGCTTCCGGGGTGACGTCGCGAATCGCCGGACCGGTACCGCCGGTGGTGACGATCAGGCTGCAGCCTTCGGCATCGCAGAGTTCGATCAGCGCGGCTTCGATTTGCGGCTGCTCGTCGGGGATCACTCTGGCTACGGCCTCCCAGGGGCTGGTCAGCGCGCGGGTAAACCAGTCGCGGATGGCCGGCCCGCCCTTGTCTTCATAAACGCCCTGACTGGCGCGGTCGGAAATGGTCAGGATGCCGATACGGGCCAGCGTTTTTTCATTCATCATTTTTCCCCTCAAACCCCGGATCATCCTGAAAAATTGTGCCGTCCAGCAGTTGCACCGTGGCCAACTCGCCCTCCCCAAATCCCGAGCTGGCCGCCGGAACCACCAGCAAACCGTCGGCCAGCGCCATCGAAAGCAGCGCACCGCTACTCTGGCTGCCGGTCGAACTCGCCACATAGGCGCCGGATTCGTCACGCGTGAGGACGACGCGGATAAACTCGGTGCGCCCCGGACGGATCTTCACCGGATGGGCAAGACGCGCCTCGACGGTGCGCCGGAACCTGCGCGGATGCCCCATCATCCGGCGCAGGGCGGGGATGACGAACTGTTCGAAACAGACCATGCTCGACACCGGATTGCCCGGCAGGCCAAAGACCATGCGGGGGCCGGTCGTGCCAAAGGCCAGCGGATGACCGGGGCGCATTTCGACACGCCAGAAGTGCATGCTCACGCCGAGCGCTTCCAGCGTCGGACGCACATGGTCATGCACGCCGACCGACGAACCCCCGGAAACCAGCAGCACATCGGACTCGAGGCCGCGACGGAGGAATTGCGCCAGTTCCTGCGGATCGTCGCGGGCAATGCCGAGCAGAACCGGTTCGATGCCCAGCGCCTGGCATTGCGCCATCAGCGCGTAACTGTTCGAGTTGGGAATCTTGTTGGGATCGAAAGGCTCGTTGAGTCCCTCAAGCTCGTTGCCGGTCGACAGGATGGCCACGCGCGGCCGGCGATAGACGGACATCTGTGCCGCTTTGACCGTCGCCAGCACTCCGATCACGCCCGGCGTGATTTCCGTTCCTGCGCTCAGCACGACCTGGCCGTTGCGCATGTTCTCGCCGCGCAGGCGAATGTCGTTTCCCGCCTTGACCGGGCTGCTGATTTCCACCCGCCCATCGGCCAGCGCCTGCGTCTCTTCAACGCGAATCACGGCATCGGCTCCCGGCGGTACCGGCGCACCGGTCATGATGCGCGAGCACTGGCCGTTGTGCACGGTCTTCGTCGGCAGGTCGCCGGCCTTGATGTCTTCGATGATGGTCAGTACGGCTGGCGCGGTAACAAGATCGTCACTGCGCAGCGCGAAGCCGTCCATCGCCGAGACGTCATACGGCGGCTGATCGCGATTGGCGCGGATTTCCTCGGCCAGCACCCGGCCCAATGAGGCTTCGAGCGTGACGATTTCGCAATCGCCAAGCCTGGCATGCTGCAGAACGCAGGCCTGCGCGTTCCTGACCGACAGATGACTCATGAAAGACTCCTCAAAGCGGGTGACGCCTCGCCATCGCCAGATCCTGCGGCGTATCGAGATCGAAGAAACTGCGCAAACCGGGATCGGCGACCAGCAGTTCCGACTCGTCGACATAACGGACGCTCAACTGCGCAAGTGCTGCCCGCAGGCTGTGCTTGCCCGTTCCCGAAAGAATTGCCTGAATCGTTTCCAGGCAACTCGTTGAGTAAAACGCCGCCAGCGGCTGCGGCTGCCCGTGCACCACCGGCACCACGGCCTGACAGGCGTCGCGCTGCTGCGCCAGGTGTTCGATCAACGCCGGCTGGACGAAGGGCATGTCGGTGGCTACGGCGAAAATCCAAGAGGTAGTGGCCTGCTCCAGGCCGGCGCACAGGCCGGCCAGCGGTCCGGCATTGACGTAGGCGTCGCAGACTTGCGGCAGGGCTATGTCCGGGCGCGGCTGACGGACACTGACCAGCACCTGTGCAAACAGCGGTTGCACGATCATCAGCACGCGTTGCAGCAGGGTTTGTTCGCCCAGGACGAGGCTGGCCTTGTCGCGACCCATGCGCCGCGATTCGCCGCCCGCCATGACGATGGCCGTGCAGTCCGGAATCATCGTGCCTCGCGTTCGAGCAGAAAATCGGCCAGCCCGGCGATGTCGTCGAGGGCGAAGTGCGGGAGTCGCGGATAGATCTCGTCCATGTCGGTGACGATGGCGATCAGGCCGTCTTCGATGGCGCAGCGTGGCGGCTTACCGCATTCTCGGCGCAGGATCTCGATCTTCTCGCCGGGCGCCAGCGAAAAGCCTTCGGCCAGCACCATGTCGGCTTCACCGAGAAAGCGTGCCGCAAGCTGCGCCGGTTCGCGCCGGTCTATTGCATCGGCGACAATCTGCAGTTCGTTCGAGGTGACCAGCATGCTCATCGCCGCGCCGGCTTTCTTGTAGCGCCAGCTGTCCTTGCCTTCCTTGTCCAGCTCGACCTTGTGATGCGCGTGCTTGATCGTCGCCAGACGCAGACCTCTGGCCGTCAGTTCGGGCAGCAGCTTCTCGACCAGCGTGGTCTTGCCGGAACCGGAATGCCCGACAAAAATGAAGACCTGAGGAGTCATGGGTGCGGCGTCACCCAGGTCTCGCCTTGCGGCGTGGTTTCCTTTTTCCAGATCGGCACCCGTTCCTTCAATTCATCGATGAGCCAGCGGCAGGCCTCGAGCGCCGGTGCGCGGTGTTCGGCGCCGGCGGCGATGAAGACGATAGCATCGCCGGCCCGCACTACGCCGAGCCGATGCACGATGCGTGCATCGAGCAGGCCGAAGCGGGCAATCGCCTCTTCCCGCAGCTTCTGCATCTCGGACAGAGCCATGCGCTCGTAAGCGTCGAAGCTGATTTCGCTGACCGCACGACCTTGCGAGAAATCGCGCGCGCAACCGAGAAAGGTGGCGATCCCGCCCATGCGCTTCGAACTGGCCTGCAAGGCCCGTATTTCCTCGTCCTGCGAGAAGTCGTCCGGTCCGATGCGCACCGCGTCCTTCATTTCATCCGCCCGAAAACTTTGACATGAATACGACTTCGCTATTGTCTGCCAGCGCTACGGACCTGTCTCTGACATGAGTTCCATTCACTGCAGCCAGCGAAACCAGCGCGAAGGCTTCGGGGTACCGCGTCTGCAATTGTACGTGCAAATCCTGCAGGCGCATCCCGGCCTGAAAGGCAATTTCCAGCCGGCTCTGGCCGACCCGTTCCGCTACCGGCCCGAAGAAGAGAACCGTGATCATTCCGTATGCTTCCCCAGCGTCTCATTTCGCTTCCAGACCCCGCTCTTGCCGCCGCGCTTTTCCTCGAGCTGTATGCCTTCGATGCGCATGCCGCGGTCAATCGACTTGCACATGTCGTAGATGGTCAGCAGCGCGACACTGGCGGCGGTCAGCGCTTCCATCTCGACACCGGTCTGCCCGGTACAGCGGGCGTAAGTTCGTACCCGGAGGCCGAGGCAGCCGTGGTCGTCCGGCTCGGAAATCTCGCTGAACTCGACGTCGACGCCGGCGAGTGCCAACGAGTGGCACATCGGGATCAGTTCCGGGGTGCGCTTGGCGGCCATCACCGCAGCGACATCGGCCACCGCCAGCACGTCGCCCTTGGCCATCCGGCCGCTACGAATACGCTCCAGCGTTGCCGGCTGCAGGCGCAGAATGCC
>CAIVZW010000092.1 GCA_903910495.1 uncultured beta proteobacterium | reverse complement strand
GCGCGGCAACGCTGCTCGCTCTCGCGGCGGATCAACGGATGCAGAATGGCCTCCAGCCTGATTTTTGCCGAGGGATCGGAAAAAACAAGCTGACGCATGGCGGCACGGTCCAGACCGCCATCGGCGAGCAGCACGTTCTGGCCAAACGCGGCGGCAATTTCCGGCATGGCGGCACCCTGCGCAGCGGTGAGTTCATGCGCGATGGCATCGGTATCGACGATGGCCGCGCCATGATCGGCAAAAAGCTCGGCGACCGTACTCTTGCCGCTACCGATACCGCCGGTCAGCCCGATGACAAAATTCATTGTGCCGGGGGAGCCTGAGTCCTGCAGGTCGCCGGTTTTTTCTCCGGCAGCGCCTCGGCAACAGTCTGGCGCAGCGAATCCGCCTGTGCCTCCGGTCCGTGAATCTCAAGCGAAGCCGACGCCGGCTTGACATCGCGCTCGCCGATCCTGGCCGATTTGACGCCCTTGGCACGAAGCTGTTCAAGACGATCGGCGGCAGCTTCCTGGCTCGAGAAAATTCCGAGGGAAATGGCGAAACGGTTGGACCCCTCCTGCACGATAAAGAATTCAGGCACGCGAAGTTTTTTCAACTCGCCCGCTTTCCGGTCGGCATCCTGTCGGGTGGCCAATGGCGGAATAAAGACCCAGTAGCTGCCGCTTCCCGCGCTCATGCTGCGTTCCGCCCTGAAGGACGGAAATTTGTCCGCCAGCAAAGTCTCGACCCTGAGTACGTCGGCAATCGGCAAATCGCCTAACAGAACACACGTTTCTACCGTTTTCTTCTCGGCCGGCTTGCCGGCTTTTTCAGCCTTTATCGTCTCCGCCGGTGGCTCGTCGCGCGCGACGATCTTCACCCGATCGGCCAGCAACTGCTGTTGCACGCGCAAGGCATCGGGATCCGACGAGGCAGCGAAATAGCCGCGCACCCAGGCGAAAAACAGCAGGTTGGCCAGTATCAGCAGAAAGACAAAGGCGCGCATCAGGCGGTACTCTCCAGCGTATCAGCCAAACTTCGGCAGATGTTTCAAGGATTCCCTGATCGCCGCTTCCGGATACTCGAAGTCTTCGAGTTCGCCGGCGAAATAGCGGTCATACGAAGCCATGTCGAAGTGTCCGTGGCCGGTCACGTTGATGAGAATGGTCTTGGCCTCGCCGGTTTCCTTGCAGCGTAGCGCTTCGTCGATTGCGCCGCGGATGGCGTGGTTCGATTCCGGTGCCGGGATGATCCCTTCGGCATGGGCGAACATTACGCCGGCATCAAAGGTGGCCAATTGTGGCACCGCAATCGCCTCGATCAGCCCGTCATGGTAAAGCTGCGAGACGAGCGGAGAAGAGCCGTGATAGCGCAAACCGCCGGCATGAATCCCCGGCGGCATGAAGTCGTGTCCCAGCGTAAACATCTTCATCAGCGGCGTAAAGCCGGAGGAATCGCCGAAGTCATACGCATAGACACCCTTGGTCAGCGACGGGCAGGATGACGGTTCCACCGCCACCAGTCGCACCGGCTTGCCGTTGCGCCCGCCGGCGGCGTTGTCGGCGATGAACGGGAAAGCGATGCCAGCAAATGATGAACCGCCGCCACACGGGGCGAAGATGACGTCAGGCCAGTCACCGGCCATCTCGAACTGTTTTTTGACTTCCTGGCCGATGATGGTCTGGTGCAGCGCCACGTGATTGAGTACCGATCCGAGCGCGTAATTGGTATCGGCGCGTGAGGCGGCTTCTTCGACCGCTTCGGAAATTGCCAGGCCGAGCGAGCCCTGATTGTCCGGATCCTTTTCCAGCGCATCACGGCCGGTCTGTGTCATGGACGACGGGCTGGCAAAGACTTCGGCGCCCCAGGTCTGCATCATCGAGCGCCGGTAAGGTTTCTGGCCGTAGCTGACCTTGACCATATAGACCCGGACTTCAAGCCCGAACATCTGTCCGGCCAGCGCCATCGAACAACCCCACTGCCCGGCGCCGGTTTCGGTGGTGATGCGCCTGATCCCGGCCTGTTTGTTGTAATAGGCCTGTGCCACGGCGGTATTGGGCTTGTGCGAACCGGCCGGCGAAACGCCTTCATTCTTGTAATAGATTCTGGCCGGGGTGCCCAGCATTTCTTCCAGCCGCGCGGCGCGCACCAGCGGCGAAGGACGCCACAGGCGGTAGATTTCGCGCACCTGCTGCGGAATCGGAATCCAGCGCTCGCTCGACATTTCCTGTTCGAGAATGGCCATCGGGAAGATGGCGCTCATCTGCTCCGGCGTCGCCGGCTTGCCGTCCGGCCCGAGCGGCGGCAAAGGCGCATTGGGCATGTCGGCAACGACGTTGTACCAGTGCGTCGGAATTTCGGATTGGGGCAGGACGAAACGAAGCGATTCCATAAAACTCCCTGAAACGGATTATTGGTCTGAAAGGTGCAAGTATAGCTGTGGCCGGGCAGTCATGCAGCAGGCACTGCGGCGAGTGCGCCGCGCAACAGTTCACGCCGCTCCACCCGTTCCGGCGCAAAGGCAAAGATCAGCCGGTCGCAGGCGCTACGCGCAGCGGCGCTGTTGTCCTGGCTGAAGTTGCAGACGTAGAGGTCGAGCGTTACGCCATTCAATTCCGGCCAGGTATGCACGGCCAGATGGGATTCAGCGAGGATTACCGCACCGGTCGCCCCGGCGGGTTCCGTCGTGCTGCCGAACTGATGGAAGATGTGCCCGACCGGCGTCAGGCCGGGTTCAGTGCATATGGCCAAGCATAATTTACGCAAGGCGTCGACGCTGCGCAGCCAGTGTGGTTCGCAGCGGCAGTCGTGGAGTTCGGCGATGAGGTGGAGACCATTCATGACAAGTGCTTTCAGAGGCTTTGAAAAACCGGGTATCCAGAAACTGTTGTGGGTTTGGTGTCAGGCAAGACTTGGCCGACGTTTTCACACTCTAAAAAAAGTTGAGGGTTCGGCAATTCCTGTCCCGAGACGAACATGAAGTTCAATGATGGCTTTCCGGCAACGAAATCTCTTGGGGACTTGTCGCAAATCGCCCAAAGTGGCCCTTCGATTTTGGAAATCAACTTTCCCGCCTGAATGACTGAAACACTGAGGTTATAGGCATTTCAAACGCTCGATTCGTCTTGTTGGCCGGAGGAATTGGCTGGTCTGCCCAGATCCGTTCCCAGCAGAGCCACACGATTGCGGCCCTGGATTTTTGCCATGTAGAGAGCATCGTCAGCGCGCCGGATGACGTCGTCGATGGAATGATCCTCAGCAGCCACGAGGGTGCCGCCAAGGCTGATAGTCACGGGGTCAGCTAGTCCTGCCTGCGCACACAGTTTTGCCTCCACTAACGCTCTGGTGCGTTCAGCAAGCTGGGCCAGAAGCTCTGCATCTACCCCGTCTAGCACCATGAGAAATTCCTCGCCGCCATAGCGGCCGAAGGTATCGTACTGGCGCAGGGTGGGTGCAATGATGGCGGCCAACTGCTTGAGCACGGCATCGCCTTGCAGGTGGCCATAGCGGTCATTGATGGCCTTGAAGTGATCAACGTCGATCATCAGGCAGGCAAGTTGGGAATGATTTCTGCGCTGCCGGGCAAACCCTTCGTTGAAGCGGTTCATGAGCGAGGCGCGGTTAGCTACATTGGTGAGCATGTCCGTGGTGGCCATGCGCCGTAGAATCGCTTGGGATTCGTTCAAGCGGATCTGCATTTGCCGGAAGAAATACCAAAGTGTGGCAAGCAACAGGCACACCGTTAACAGGCTCAAACCGGTGATGGACAAGCTATTCTGTCGCAGTGCCTTGTTCACCTCGTCAATGTTGAGGCTGACGCTGATACCGCCGCGCACCTGGCCTACACTGTAACCCTGTTGGGCATGGCAGGCGAGGCAGGGTTGCTCTACCATCAGCGGTGCAATGTAGCGCAGGCGTGCGCCTTCTGGTTTGTCCTCGATGGTAACGATCTCTTTCTTCCCGGCCTCGAACTCGCGCAGGGCACTGGCCTCGAAGGGGTCCGGGGCGTTGTCGGGATTGAGCGGTTGCAGGCTGGTTATGTGGAAGGAGAAGAGATTTTTTTCGTCGGCGAGTTCGGATATTTCGCGGGTCATTAGCGCCGGATTTTTAAGGGTCAATATCCTGCCGTCTGCGGCCTTGAGGTCTGGTTTTTCTAGGTAGGGATTGGACTTTTCTCCAGGGCGCTTGATGACATAGACGCCGCCGTGCTGAGAGTTCCACTTGCGAGTGAGTACGATGCTCTGAAAGTGAGCGCGAGCCTGAGCGATAACTTGGTCGTTGAGGAGATCTTTGGTGCGCATGGCCAAGCCGAAAAAAACAGCCGAGACACACAGCCCAATGATCAGACTAGCAATGAGGAAAAAACGTTTGAAGGTGTGACTATCGTTAGACATGTCCGTTTACGCCCACAATTTTGATTATTTCTTGTTTTATCCTAAAAAACTCAGTTGGACAGGTAAAAACCCGCTCATGGTTCGACGCCCCGCAGGAAGTCCTCTTGGGGAACAGGCTCACCCCGAGGGCATTTCTTCGGGTGAGCTTCGCTAACCCTCAGGGCACACCACGAACGGGTTTTTAAGCT
>CAIVZW010000091.1 GCA_903910495.1 uncultured beta proteobacterium | reverse complement strand
GTCTCCAGTGTGCCGATGCCGAGCAGCGGCAGATCACGTGCCACCGCCAGCCCCTGGGCCACGCCGCAGGCCACGCGCAGGCCGGTAAATGAACCGGGGCCGGCACCGAAAGCAATGGCGTGCACATCGGCAAAACCCAGCCCGGCTTCGCGCAGGGTAGCTGCGGCCAGCGGCAGCAGTGTTTCGGAATTCGAAAGCCCTGTCGGGCAGTTGCGCGCAACAATGACTCCATCGCGCCAAAGGGCAATGGAGCCGGGATCGGTGGCTGTTTCCAGGGCAAGAATATTCATGGGGCGTATTCTACCCGCGCCGGCGAGGACTGCGCTTCAATCTGCGCCTTGAAACATCATGACGAATGACGTTCCACGCGCATCGGAGACCACGGAAACGTTTCCGCCATGCGCCTCGACAATCGATCTGACGATCGACAGACCCAGTCCGGAATGCCCTCCTTCGCCCGTCCGCGACGGATCGGCGCGGTAAAAGCGGTCAAACAGCCGCAGCAGATGCCAAGCCGGAATGGCTTCGCCGCTATTGCTCACGGCGACACTCACCTGTCCCGCCTCCTGCGCTGTTATCGTGACGCTGACACGGCCGCCGGATGGCGAATGGCGAATGGCGTTGGACAGCAGATTGCTGATCGCACGACGGATCATCAATGGATCGCCGCTGATGATCCCCATCCCCTGGCAAGTCATCGTAACGAACTTTTCTTCAGCGACCAGGCGATGGAAATCGACCAGACCGCCGACCAGCGGCGCCAGATCGAGCCTCTCTCGTGAAGGGATGATCTGCCCCTCGTCGGCCTTGGCGATGAACAGCATGTCGGCAATCATGCGCGAAAGACGCTCGAACTCTTCAATGTTGGAGGCTAGTACCTCCCGATAGTCGTCCGGCGTTCTGGGTCTGGACAGCGTGACCTGCGTCTGTGTCATCAGATTGCTGATCGGCGTGCGGAATTCGTGCGCCAGATCTGAAGAAAAATCCGACAGGCGACGGAACGAATCCTCCAGCCGCGTCAGCATGGCATTGAGTGTTTCTGCCAGGTCACCCAGTTCGGCGGGAACCGAATCGACCGCCAGACGGGCATCGAGCTTGTGCGCCGTAATGCTTTCGGCTTTCTGTCGCATCGCCTGCAACGGCAACAGTCCGCGCCGGACGGCTATCCAGCCGAGGAATCCCGTCAGCAAGGCGGCTAAAACAACGAACGACCACAGCGTCACGCGGAACGAACTCATGAAGTGTTCATGATGAGAAAT
Source organism: uncultured beta proteobacterium (assembly GCA_903910495.1). The sequence continues at coordinate 384 of CAIVZW010000091.1, read as the reverse complement.
ATCGGTTGCCACGGCCACAATGGCCGGCGGAGCATCCTTGATCCCTGTCCGGGCAAACGTCGCAATGCCGCGGAAAGGCGTGTTCCGGGCAGTTCTCCATACCACCGGGAGCAAGGAATTCGCCTGAACCCCCCGCTCAAGAAGAGTGTGCGGAAATTCGGCTCCGCTCGTGGCAAACAGTTTCTGGCCATCCGGTGCGACGACGACCACGGCCAGGCCGGGGTGCTCGATCAATGAATCGTCCAGTTGCTGGGGTATGGCGATCAGATCCTGATCCGAGCGCACTTTCTCCAGCGCATGGCGTGTCAGTTCCAGTTTGCCGGTCAGAACCTCCATGTCCTGCTCGACAAAATGCTGTTCAACGGCACCCCCGATCAGGTAACC
>CAIVZW010000090.1 GCA_903910495.1 uncultured beta proteobacterium | reverse complement strand
GAACAGTTGGCCGATAAACTGCTGCGAGAGATCCTGACTGTCACCAACCCGCGTAACAACCATGCCCGCGGCAATCGAGATGATCAGCGCAGGAATCTGTGCCACCAGGCCGTCACCGATAGTCAGCAGGGTATAGGTCTTTGCCGCGGTTCCGACGTCCAGATTATGTTGCAGCACGCCGACGAACAAGCCGCCGATGATGTTGATGAACATGATCAGGATGCCGGCAACAGCATCTCCACGAACGAACTTCGACGCACCATCCATCGAACCAAAAAAGTCGGCTTCCTCGGCAATCGTCGCACGCCGTCTGCGGGCTTCATCCTCGCCGATCAAGCCGGCGTTTAGGTCGGCATCAATCGCCATCTGCTTGCCCGGCATCGCATCAAGGGTAAAGCGTGCAGCCACTTCGGCAACCCGGCCAGCGCCTTTGGTGATCACCACGAAATTGATAATCACCAGAATCGCAAACACGACTATACCAACAGCATAATTGCCGCCAACCAGGAAATGTCCGAAGGCTTCGATCACCTGACCGGCAGCACCCGGACCGGTATGGCCTTCGAGCAGAACGACACGTGTCGAGGCCACATTGAGAGACAGGCGCAGCAGGGTGGTGATCAGCAGCACGGTCGGAAAGACCGAGAAATCGAGCGGCTTCATCACGTTAATGGCCACCAGCATGACGATGATTGAAATCGCGATGTTGAAGGTAAAAAACAGATCCAGCATGAACGGTGGCAGTGGCAGCACCATCATCGACAGGATCAGCAGAATGAGTATCGGACCCGCCAGTTGCTTGAGGCCGGATCGCCCGAAAACACTCTGCAGTGCCATGGTCGCATTAGCCATTTACGGCCTCCGGTACCAGTTCGGCGGGGACGGCAATTTCACGGGGCGGAAGCGGGTAGTTACCTCCGACCTGACGCCAGTTGGCCAATTGATAAACGTAGGCAAGGACTTCGGCCACTGCGGCATAAAGTGCCGACGGGATTTCCTGATCAAGATCAGCGTGGCGATAGAGCGCCCGTGCCAAAGGCGGCGCTTCCAGCATGGGCACACCGTTCTCGGCACCAATTTCGCGAATCTTCATGGCAATTTCGCCCATGCCCTTGGCCAGTACTTTCGGCGCACCCATACCGCTCTTGTAGGCCAGAGCCACGGCAAAATGGGTCGGGTTGGTGACGATGACGTCGGCCGTCGGGACAGCACTCATCATGCGCTTGCGCGCCGCCTCGCGCTGCAACTGGCGGATGCGTCCCTTGACCTCCGGATTGCCCTCCATCTCCTTGCCTTCCTGCTTGACCTCCTGCTTGCTCATTTTTAGCTTGTCGTGGTACTGCCAGAGCTGGAAAGGAACATCAATGGCGACGATTAATAGCATCGCCATGACAATCATCAGAAAACTGTAGTTGACCAGATAACCCGCGCTGGAGAGACCAAGCTCGATCGACTGTCCAAAGAGCGCGAGGATATCGTTCCGCTCGCTCCACAATACCCATGTCGCGACACCCCCGACCAGTAAAGCCTTGGCCACCGCCTTGACCAGTTCTACCAGCCCGCTCCAAGAGAGTAATCGTGACAAGCCTTTGATCGGATCAAGACGCCCAAGGTCTGGACTCAGCACCTTCAGCGAGAAATTCCAGCTACCCAGCAGAAAAGGCGAGATCAATGCCGCAACGACAAGGGCCAACAGCAGTGGCGCAAAGGAAATCAGCGCATCAAGGGAGAGGTCTGCGAAACGCAGCAGCATGGTCTGCGGATCGCGCAGCAGCTGCTCATCCAGAGTCAGGCCACGCCGGACAATGGCCGTCGTACGCTGCATCATCCATGGGCCGACAAACCAGAAGGCACTCGCCGAAACAAGCAGAATCAAAAAAGCACCGATCTCCCGTGAGCGGGGAACCTGCCCCTCCTCGCGCGCCTGTTCAAGGCGCCTGCCTGACGCAGGTTCTGTTTTTTCGAGATCGCTTTCTTCGGCCATTAGCGGCTTCCGGTTAGTTACTCCGTATTATATGAAAAAACTATACAAAATAAAGGGGTATGAGAGTTTATTTATACGAATTCTAGAATAGTAGCGCAGGTACAACACACAGAAGTGGCATAAAAAAAAGATAGGGAGCCGAAGCTCCCTATCTAATCAATTGTTTTTAAATCTATTTACATTGAAAGTTCAAGTGTTTTGACATGTCTAGAGCCTAACGTACTGTCAATATGCGCATTAAGGTCAGCCAACAATTCTTTCATATCCAGAATCAGAACGATCTGACCATTCGATAGCGTCGTTACCCCGGCAACGCCACGCGGACGGAAATCATCCAGTGACTTGATCACGGCATCGTCGCGTCCGGCAAAACTATCGACAGAAAGAATGAAACTGCGCTCCGACGTCTGCATCAGGACACCGTATTCCGGCGTCTGCAGCTCCGGCCAGCCCAGCAAGCGGGAAAGCGCAACGACTGGCAGCACCTCGCCGCGCACGACCAGAGTTTCCTTGCCACCGACTTCCTGCATCTTGCTCTTCTCGATGGGCAGTATTTCGCGAACCATTGAAAGCGGCAAGGCAAAAGGTTGATCACCCAGTAGGACAAGCAGGACCGGCAGAATGGCCAGTGTCAGTGGCAACGAGATGATGAAAACCGAGCCCTTGCCGAGTTCAGAACGGATTTCAACCGAACCGTTGAGTTTCTGGATATTGGTTTTAACCACATCCATGCCCACACCGCGACCCGAGACAGCCGATGCCTGCGTCATAGTCGAGAAACCGGGCAGGAAGATCAGATTCAGGCTTTGCCGGTCATCCAGGGTATTGGCTTCTTCTTCTCTGATAATGCCCTTTTCAACCGCCTTCGAACGAATGCGTTCGGGACTCATCCCGCGACCGTCATCGGCAATAATCAGAACGATGTGATCGCCCTCCTGACGTGCCTCAAGACGGACGATGCTCTTGGCCGGCTTGCCTGCGGCCAGACGTTCTTCCGGCGACTCGACGCCATGGTCAACCGCATTGCGGACGAGGTGAACCAGGGGGTCCGCGAGATCCTCGATCATCGTCTTATCGACCTCGGTTTCCTCTCCGATCAGAGCCAATTCGACATCCTTGCCTAACTGTCTGGCAAGATCCCGGGCAATTCGCGGATACTTCTGGAACAAACGACCGATCGGTTGCATCCGCGTTTTCATCACCGAGTTCTGCAGATCGGAAACCAGCAGATCAAGCTGGCTTACGGCCTGATCAAGCGCATGCAGGGTATCCGAATCATTCCGCCCGGCAAGAATGTCGGCACGCAGACTGGTCAGACGATTCTTGGTCAGCCCAATTTCACCGGAAAGGTTAAGCACCTGATCTAGGCGCGCGGTATCCACCCGAATCGTCGACTCACGCGCCACAGCTTTTTCTTCAACGCGCCGCCCTGATGTAGCACCCGAGACGACAGCGGCCGGCTTGTCACTCGCACGTCGTCCTTCCGGCGGGAAATGTGGGGTCATTTGAGCAGCGCTAACAATTGCTTTATCCGCCTCATTTTGCCTGGCAACGACAGACACAGTTGGCTGTACTGGAGCCGATTGACCGGTTATCGCAGCATGCAGGACTTGCCAGTCAGGGTCATCCCCGTTGGTGGCAACGGGCTCTGGCACAACTTGTGGAGTTTCAGGCGAAGGGCTAGGCACGGGGGCCTTTCCGACCTGCGGCGCAGCAGCAGACACCGGTTCGGGATTGATTTCCTCAACGATCACCAACGCCGCACTTAAGGCAGCGATCACTTCCGGCTGTGCTGCACGCGGCTGCGAAGCCTGCGATAACTCGCCGAACATGCTACGGACACCCTGGGTCGCCGCCATGATGGTATCCATCAACTCCGGCGTCAGCGACATCTCGGCATTTCTCAGCTTGTCAAAAAGGTTCTCGGTCAAATGGCAAAGAGTCACCAACTCCGTGGCATTCAGGAAGCCTGCACCACCCTTGATCGTATGAAACCCGCGAAAGATGTCGTTCAACAAGCGCCGATCATCCGGAGTTCTCTCCAAGTCGACCAGTTTGTTGTCTACGTCGGACAGTAGGTCGCTGGCCTCCTGCAAGAAATCCTGCAGCAGATCTTCCATTCCGGAAAAATCACTCATGTTGAACCTCCTAGAACCCCAGGCTGTCGAGCAGATCATCGACCTGCTGCTGACTTCCGACAACGTCAGTACGCCCTGCAGCATTAATCACCGGGCCGTTCAGCAACGATTTGACCGACTCGGTACGTTTTTCTCCTGGCATCGTTTCAATGAGCACTTCCATCAGTTGCGCCTCCATGTCCTGCGCAACCGCAACCACCTTTTTGATAACCTGTCCGGTCAGATCCTGAAAGTCCTGCGCCATCATGATTTCGAGCAATTGCTCTTTGGTTGCCGCAGTTCGTTGCGGTACGGCAATCTTGAGGAAAGCACGCGTTTCCGCGGCCAGCAGCTTGAAATCCTCGACGCCCATCTTGTTGGCGAAGAGTGCATCCCATTTGGCGCCGAGCAAGGCAGATCCGGCTTCCAATTCGTCCTGCAATGGATTGGCGATATCGGTGGCATTGAGCACCTTGCACGCCGCCTGCTCGGTAAGATTGGCGATATAAGCTAGCCGGTCCTTGGCATCCGGAAGTGCTGAGACCGTTTTTTCAATCAGTTTGTCATATCCCAGACTGCCCAGCGTGTCATGTAACTGCCTGGCCATCAGACCGACCTGCTGGAACACCTTGCCCTGTACCGACCACTCACCCTGTTCTTCATCTGCACCCACACTGAGGTCATCGCCACTCGTTTCGCCTGCAGATTTTATCTGGGCAACAGAATCGAACAAGGCCTGCAAATCATCGGAATCATCTGTCGCCTCCCCGCCTCCGTGCACCTGCTGCATAAGCGAAGGATTTGCCAGCGCAACGGGTGCCGGTTCTGGAACGGGAACTGGTGCAGCACGTACGACACCGCCGGCAATACTGTCAAACAGGGCCTCGAGATCGCTCGAATCGCCAGAATTAGTAGCGTCGCTCATCTCAACCCCCCATCTTGTCAAAGATTTTCTGCAACTTTTCGGCAAGCGTAGCCGCAGTAAAGGGCTTTACGATGTAACCGCTTGCTCCCGCCTGAGCCGCAGCAATAATATTTTCCTTTTTGGCTTCAGCGGTAATCATCATTACCGGGAGATGAGACAAGGCTGGTGTTGAACGAATGGCCTGCAGCAATTGCAGACCGTCCATGTTCGGCATATTCCAGTCGGTAACGACAAACTCAAAACCACCCGCCTGCAACTTCTGAAGAGCAATCGCACCATCTTCAGCTTCGTCAACATTCGTAAAACCCAGTTCCTTGAGCAGGTTTCTTACAATGCGGCGCATCGTCGAAAAATCGTCAACAACCAGAATCCTCAGCTTTGGATCAACCATTCTTTACTCCCGAGTTCCTTCTTATCGCTCAAGCATTGGTCGCAATGTGTCAGCCAGAATCTCGGCATCGAACTTTGCAACGTAAGCATCAACACCAACCGCCTGACCCATAGCCCGATTGGCTTCGGACGACAGCGACGAGTGCATGACCACCGGTATACCCTCGAAACGCGAATCGCTTTTTATACACTTGGTGAGCACGTAACCATCCATCTCGGGCATTTCTGCATCAACGAGAATGAGGCGAATATCGTTACGCAGCGTTGACTCTGTTTGCTGCGCGTGTGCCGCCAGGCCCTGCAAACGATTCCATGCTTCCGCACCATTGGTGGCGTGCTTGTGTTTGACACCCAGTTTATCGAACACTTCCGCGATCTTGCGCCGCGCGACGATCGAATCATCGACGAAGAACACGCCTGTTTCTTCCGGTACCTGGGCCGCAGGAATATCAACAATGACGGCCTCGCCAAACGCGTTGGCAAGAATCTGTTCGACATCGAGAAGCGACACCAAGGTACCATTCTCAAGTTCGGTAATTGCCGTAATGAGCCCCTGATTCGACGACAGAACGCTTTCCGGAGCATGTACTTTTTCCCAGTCGACCCGGATGATGCGATCAACCTCGTGCACCAGAAAACCCAGGGTACGCTTGGAGTATTCAGCAACCATCATGGTCTTGCCACGCTCGATCGGTTCGTCCTTATGATCCAGGAAGCTGACCAGAGACAACACGGGAATCACGTTGCCGCGCAGGGAAACAAGCCCTTCAACTCCGCGCGGCATATTCGGTGTCCGGGTGATATGCGGCGTGCGCCCCACTTCGCGCACTTTGAACACGTTGATCCCGAATGTTTCCCTCGTCCCCAACGAGAACAACAGAATCTCCATCTTGTTGGAGCCTGCCAACCGGGTTCTCGCATCAACACTGTCGAGCAGGTTATTACTATCCGCCACGTCCATCGTCATACTCCAACGAAATCACTGTTTCAGGTATTCGGCTATACGACGGGGACCGTTCCCATCAAACGCCGCGAAAGTGTTTCCGAGAGTTTCTGAGCTTCAAACTTGGGCACATATTCATCAACGCCGACTGACTTGCCGAGTTGCTGGTTGGACATGCCCGACAGCGACGAATGCATGATCACCGGCACGCCAGCAAAACGCGGATCAGACTTTATTTTCTTGGTCAGGATATATCCATCCATTTCCGGCATCTCGACATCGGTCAGAACCAGACTGACAAGATCGGTTATCTTCTGACCGGAACTCTGTGCATAGGCAGAAACTTTCTCCAGTTCATTCCATGCGTCACGCCCATTGATCGCCCCGACGTATTTGACTTTCATCGCATCAAGGGTACGCATTATCTGCTTGCGCGCCACGACGGAATCATCCGCAAAGAAAACGGTCAGTTTCGGATCACTGAGGGGCTTGATGTTGCGGTAGACGGTTTCCTCGTCGTAATTCGTTGTCTCCGAGAGCACTTTCTCAACGTCCATCATCATCACCAGACGGCCATCAGGCAACTCGGTGACTGCCGTAACCAGCCCACCCATCTCGGCCCTCAACATCTCCGGAGGGACCTTCATCTGGCTCCAGTCAAGACGGAGGATGGTATCGACACCCTCAACCAGGAAGCCCTGAGTATGACCGGCGTACTCCGTAACGATCATGATGGAGCGCGGCGTCTCGGTGTCCACTCTGGCATATTTAGCCAGATCGACGACCGGAACCAGGACTCCGCGCAAACTGACCATCCCCTCGACCGATGCAGGCATCTCGGGCGCTGCAGTAATCGGCGGCGTGCGCATGACTTCCCGCACCTTGAAAACGTTGATGCCAAATGTCTCTCTTCGTCCCGTAACCGAATTCGTGCCGAGTGAAAACAGCAGAATTTCCAGCTTATTGGTGCCAGCGAGTTTGGTACGGGCATCAATATTTTTCAGCAGTTCTGACATGCCTAAACTCCCTGTTGGGAAAAACCCTACTACCCTGTTACATACATCTTAATCGAACAGGCTTCATTTCACCATAACCATCTGCAGAAAAATAACGGGCGCAACACCGCATCAGTCTTGGGACTTATTGAAAATCCGCAACCTATTTCAACACCATTTCGCACAGGAAACAAGTATCGGTTTTCCACTACACTTTTTATCGTCGAAGTATCCGCAAGGATTGCAACGACGACAACGATTTCCGGCTGCTATTGTGATCTTGTCCCGGAAGATTCAAGCATATCTGCCAGCCAGGCCAATTGCCGTGGCACTCAAGGGCACTCATCTGGCTTACGACAAAATCAGCAAGCTCTTTAGCCGGTACTCGCCAAGACGTAACAAACACGCAAAACCCGACACACCCAATTTTGCAGTGCAGGCTCATGCCTATTGGCGTTATAGGACTGTCCTGCCAGAAACTGACAATACGCGCCGGGAAATATCCGCAAGACCTGCAACTTCCTCAACGGCACCGATCATTGCGGCTTCTCTTGGCATTCCGTAGACCACACAAGTTGCTTCGTCCTGCCCGAAGGTATGAGCGCCGGCCTTGCGCATGCGCAGCAGGCCACACGCCCCGTCTTTACCCATACCGGTGAGAATAACTCCGATCGCATTGCGGCCGACAACTTCAGCCGCCGAATCGAACAACACATCAACCGAAGGACGGTGGCGATTAACGGGCGGCGTCCGCAGCAACTCGGTGGCATACCCAGAGGCGCTGCGCTTGATTTTCAAATGCGAATGGCCAGGCGCGACATATACCGTGCCCGATTCAAGCGACTCCCCTCCTTGCGACTCAATGACGCGGGGCTGGCAAAGGCTGTTCAAGCGGGCGGCAAACGAGGCGGTAAACGACTCCGGCATATGCTGCACAATCAGGATTGGCGGGCAATCAGGAGGAATGCCCAAGAGAAAGATTTTGACTGCTTCCGTCCCGCCCGTTGAGGCCCCGACAAAAATGATCTTGCTGCCACTGGATACCGGACGTGCCACGACCTTCGAAGAAGCAGACAAGATTCCCTTGCTAACGTTGCCTGGATGCAAGCTCATAAACCGTTTTCCCCTGTGAGCGGAACAAATCCGCCGCATGCAGAAAACTCTCGGAATGGCCTGCGAACAGAAGCCCGTTG
>CAIVZW010000089.1 GCA_903910495.1 uncultured beta proteobacterium | reverse complement strand
GCCGGGCAAGGTCGTGCGCCAGCTGAGCGACGAGGAAGTCGTCCGGCTGCCCGGCAGCGCCGAGCGTTATGTGCTGAACTGGCAGCGCTATCAGCGCGAGCTTGTCGAGATCTGATCCGGCGTCAGTGGTTCAGATTTTCCTTGCCTTCGCCGATGGCAATCGCCGGATTCACAATCGCGGACAATTCGAGATACATGTTCTTGAGCGTATACAGGACCATGATCGTGCCGGTAATCGGCATGCAGGCATAGAGCCACTTCTTCGACATGGCAAAGGCCGTGGTCTGCTCTTCGGTCTGAATAAAGAGATCGAACGCGTACTTGAGAAAGATGACGATGAAGATCAGGGACATCAACTCGACGACCAGACGATAGGCGAAGCGGCCGCGTACGCTCGGAATGAACTTGGAAATCCAGTCGCCGACGGAAAAATGGCTGTGCGTGACCCACACCGCCGCCGCGCCGTAGAAGATCAATGCCCCGTAGAGCAGTTCCAGGATCTCGTCGAACCAGTGCATCGACATGAACGGGATGAAGCGGACGACGATGCTGAGCGTCAGGATGAAGGTAATGGCGACAAAGAGAACGATGCAGATCCATTCCAGGACCAGGATCAGCCCTTTGTCAATATGGCTCAGTGTGCTCAGGAAGCTTTGTTTCATGATGAGAGTCCTTGGTTTGTCGGTAGCGCGGAGTTCAACTGATCGGGCCCATGACGTAATTGGGTAGCCACAGGGCGATTTCCGGCACGAAGGCGCACAGGAGGGTCACCAGCAGGATGGCGATCAGGTACGGCATGCACTCGTAGGCCAGTGTCCACAGGCCGATCTTGGCGAAGCTCTCGACGGCGAAGAGGCACATGCCTACGGGCGGCGTCAGATTGCCGATCATGATCAGCAGGGTCATGACGACGCCGAAGTTCACCATGTCGATGCCGAACAGCGGGCACAGTTTCATGAAAATTGGCAGCGTGATGAGGAAAATCGCGTTGCCGTCAAGGAAGCAGCCGAGCACCAGGATGATGGCGATGACGATCCAGAGGAACGCCGTCGTGGTAGCGCCCATCGACGTCAATTGCAGGATCAGCGCGTCCGGGATGCGCTCGAAAATCGTAAACCAGCCGAAGAAGTTGGCGGTGGCAATGATGAACATCAGGCCGCAGGTTTGCTTGAGCGAGGCAAAGAGGATCGCCGGCAGCGCCTTGAAGGTGAGATCCTTGTACAGGAAGCCCAGCGCGGCGGCATACAGCGTGGCGACGACGGCCGCTTCGGTCGGCGTGAAATAGCCGGTCATGATGCCGCCGATGATGATCACCGGGGTCATCAGCGGCAGGAAAGCCGCATACGTGCTGTCGATGATTTCACGCAGGTTAGCGCGCGGATCCTTGGGCAGGTGGCGCGGGCCGGCCATCATCCAGATGGCGATCATCATGGCGATGCCCATGATGACCCCTGGAATGGCACCGGCAAGGAACAGGCGGCTGACCGATACCGAGGTAATCGCTCCGTAGAGTACGAAGGGAATCGACGGCGGGATCACCGGGCCGATGGTCGATGCGCCGGCGACGATGGCCGCCGAAATTTTCGGCGGATAGCCGGCGTCGACCATGGCGCGGTGCTGGATCTGCCCCAGACCAGCGGCGTCGGCGACGGCCGAGCCGGACATGCCGGAAAAAATCATCGACGACACCACACTGACCTGGCCGACGCCGCCGGGCACATGGCCGACCAGCGCACGCGCAAAACGGAACAGGCGCTCGGTGGTCCCGCCCGTATTCATCAGGTTGCCGGCGAGAATGAAGAAGGGGATGGCCAGCAGCGTAAACCCGGTGGTTCCGGAATACATGCGCTGCGGCAGCATGGCCAGGAAACTGACCTGCCCCTGGGCGACAAAGAAAACGACAGCGGTCAGGCCGATGGCGACGGCGATGGGCACGTCGATCATCAGCATCACGAGCAGTACCGTGAAGATTGAAAGGGTCAGCATGAAAACACCTCGAAGACGTTTGAATCCGTACCGGGAGTAAAAAACGATGAACTCCGGATATGAAAAAAGCGGGACATCGCCTGGATATCCCGCTTCCTCATTCCGGCAATGACTACTTGCTGTTCTTTGCTACCAGATCCATGAAGCGCTTGAAGTTGTCGGCGCCAACACGGGTCTTGACCTTGTCCCAGGCCGGACCCATCGCGGCTTTCCACGGGGCCAGATCAGGACGGGCAACCTTGATGCCCTTGGTTGTCTCAAGATCCTTGAGCTGGGTTGATTCGTTGTCACGCAGCATCTTGCGTGCGCCCTTGGCGGCAGCCATCGACTCTTCGGTAACGATCTTCTGCTGCGCCGGAGTCAGCTTGTCCCAGCTCTTCTTGTTAACCACATGCACCATCGAACTGTAGGTGTAGTTGAGGATCGTCATGTACGGTTGCGTTTCGTAGATCTTCAGGTCGTAGATGGTACCGACCGGGTTTTCCTGACCGTCGACGACGCCGGTCTTCATGGCCATCACCAGTTCGGCAAAAGCGATAGTTACCGCGTTGCCACCCGCGGCCTCGACAAAAGCCTGGTAGGCAAAGGCCGGCGGGGTGCGAATCTTCATGCCCTTGAGGTCGGCCGGAACCAGCACCGGTTTCTTGGAGTTGGTCAGCTGACGGAAGCCCCATTCCCAATCGGAAACATGAACCAGATTCTTCTTCAGCAGTTCAGGCGCAGCCCAGGTCTTGAAGTCGCCATCGATGATCTTGTCGGCCGTGGCGTAATCCTTGAAGGCAAACGGCGTGCT
>CAIVZW010000088.1 GCA_903910495.1 uncultured beta proteobacterium | reverse complement strand
GTGGCCACCGACATGCCGGTGGTCGAGTGCGAATGGATGTGAATCGGAAGATCGACGGCTTTCTTGAGCGCCTTGACCAGTTCGTAGGCGGTATATGGAGAAAGCAGGGAAGCCATGTCCTTGATACAAATGGAGTCGGCGCCCATGGCGGCCAGTTCCTTGGCCAGCTTGACATAGTTCTCGGTGGTATGGACCGGCGACACGGTATAACTGATGGCGGCCTGGGCGTGCTTGCCGGCCTTCTTGACGGCCTTCATCGGGACCATGAAGTTACGCGGGTCATTCAGCGCATCGAAAACACGGAAAACATCGACGCCGTTAATGGCCATACGCTCGACACATTTTTCGACCACGTCGTCGGCATAGTGGCGGTAGCCAAGAATCGACTGGCCGCGCAGCAGCATTTGCTGCGGGGTGTTGGGCATTGCCTTTTTCAGGCTGCGGATGCGCTCCCACGGGTCCTCATTGAGGAAACGGATGCACGAATCAAAGGTTGCACCACCCCAGGTTTCCAGTGACCAGAAGCCGATTGCATCGAGTTGACTGGCGATTGGCAGCATGTCGCTGGTGACCATGCGCGTGGCATGCAAGGACTGGTGTGCATCGCGCAGAACGAGTTCACTGATCTTTATTTTTGCCATGACGATCCCCAAAAAATTGGCTTACTTCTTGTCTGAAGAATATTTATTCATTGCGGCCGCAATAACGGCAACAATCGCCCCTTCGTTTGCGCGGGGTGCGGCGGCTGATGGAGCCGTTGCTGGCTCCTCTTTGATGTACTTTGAAAGTACGCGTGCCGATATCTGAATCAGCAGCACTAGCGTAGCAACGAACAGAAACACCAAGCCCATTCCGAGGCACATGATCACTGTCGCTTGTATAAAACTGTCCATCCAGGTCATACGGTTTCTCCCGATAGGCCGGTTTTGGCGTGCATAACCACTACCGGCCAGTAAGCTTTACGAGTGGGCGACTCCACCATTCATGGCAAAGGAAACACTCCACTACTCGAGTTGCAACAACATTTTCGATGTTCTGCCGGGAATGATCTTCGCAGAATAAGTTTTATCTCACGCCGCAAACCCGGATTGTGTCATCAGAGCACAAGTTAGTGTCTTTTGGACACGAGCATTGAAGTATCCCCGTTTTCGCTCGCCCGGTCAATCTTCAGTTCTTCACCCTTCTTCTCCGGGTATTACTTTCAGCGCAGGTACTGAATCAGGAATCGAGGCACGCAGACCGCTCGGGATCACAGTCATTGACGAGAATAACGATATTTGGCGACATTAGCGTGTTACGAAGGCAGGTTTATAGCCAAGCGCCAGACGGATCTTTTCAGCCACTTTATCGGCTTCCATGCGGCTGGAGTACGGGCCAAGATGAACGCGAAACAGACCTCCTCCAGAAAGGATCTGTATTCCTTCGTTCAGCCAGTCCAACTCACGCGACAGATGTGAGCGCAGGCTTTCGGCATTGTCCGCATTTGAGAACGCACCGAGCTGGAGAAAAACCCCGGCCTGGGCAATCGGCGCCTTTGTGAAAGCTGGCCTGGGTGCTGTGGAGGACGTATCATTTTCCAGAAGTTTTAACGCCAAAGCCTCGATCTCGTCACGCTCGGGTTCGGAGGCCGGGGCGGGCGGCTTGAACGGTACTGCCGATGGCTTGATCTGGACGTAGCTCAGTGACGTTGCATCGCCGGGCAGAACGGCTTCGATTTCAACCAGCGTGCTGCCGTTGTCGACATAGCCGAGGCGGTAGGCTGCCGCGTAGGAAAGGTCGATGATCCGATCGGCGTGGAAGGGGCCGCGGTCGGTGACGCGCACGACAACGGATTTCCCGCTGCCGACTCGGGATACCCTGACATAAGAAGGAATCGCCAGCGTCGGGTGGGCGGCGGTCATCGAGAACATGTCGTAGGGTTCGCCGATCGAGGTCTTCTGCCCGTGAAATTTTTTCCCGTACCAGCTGGCGATACCGCGTTGCCGGAAAGGCTTGACGCTGGTCTCCGGGACGTACGCCTTGCCGAGCACGACGTAGGGCTTGTTGGCAAAACGGTGCAGTGGTTCGCTTTGTGGCCGGGCGTCCGGAATGTCGTCAAGATTGTCCGGAAT
>CAIVZW010000087.1 GCA_903910495.1 uncultured beta proteobacterium | reverse complement strand
GGTACGCCAGGCCACGGGTCTGCAGGCCATCAATACGGATTACGGCGAGATGGGGCTGGTAGCCAACTTCGAATGCGAACGCCCGCATCGCGGCATCGCCCGGCAGTGGTTCCGCGATGACGGCGTTTTAGCCTGGCTGCCGCTGGCCGGCAATCGCATCTCGATCGTCTGGTCGACCCCCATTGCGCACGCGGAAGAACTGCTGGCGCTGACGGATGAAGAGCTTTGTCAGCACGTCGCCAGCGCAGGTGAGCACGAACTGGGCGAGTTCAAGCTGATTACCCCGCCCACTGCTTTCCCGCTACGGCTGATGCGCGTTCCGCAGACCGTAGCGCCACGGCTGGCGCTGATCGGTGATGCCGCGCATGGCATTCACCCGCTGTCCGGCCACGGCATCAACCTCGGTTTTCAGGATGCCAGGGCGCTGGCCGGGTTGCTGGCGGCCACACCCGAATGGCAGGACATCGGCAGCGAGCGCCTGTTGCGTCGTTACCAGCGTGCGCGACGCGAAGAAACGGTACTGATGCAATACACAACTCATACACTGCGCTGGCTGTTTCGTGAGAAACTTCCGGGGCTAAAGCCTCTGCGCAACATCGGGATGAACCTAAGCAATGCCCTGCCTGTCTTAAAGGGCCTGCTCGTACGTTACGCTCTCGGCGCCTTTTAACTTCTAACGTATTAAAACGGAGATGTCCCATGTTGAAAAAACTGCTGCCGCTCGCACTGGCTGCTGCGCTGAACCTGCCCGCCTTTGCTGATGAGGCCAGCGTCAAGAAGGCGATCGAATCCAAACTCGGTGCGAAAGTCACCAGCGTGACCAAAAGCCCCTATCTCGGACTCTACGAAGTTTACGCCGAGGGACAGATTCTCTACACCGACGAGAAGCTTTCGGCAATCATCGCCGGCACGCTGATCGACGGCAAAACGATGAAAAACGTGACCGCCGAGCGTATGCAAAGGCTCACGGCAATCAAGTTTTCCGATCTGCCGGTCGAGTTCGCCGTCAAACAGGTGCGCGGTGACGGCAAGCGCGTACTAGCCACATTTGAAGATCCGAATTGTGGCTACTGCAAGAAACTGGCGAAGGACATGGCCAAACTCGACAACGTCACCATCTATACCTTCCTGTTACCGATCCTCTCACCCGATTCCCTGGAAAAGTCAAACCAGATCTGGTGCTCGCCGGACAAGGTCAAGGCCTGGAATGACTGGATGCAGGACAACAAGACTCCCACCGCCAAGGGGGATTGCGACACGAGTGCGGTACAAAAAACGGTCGAGCTTGGTCGCAAGCTGGCCATCACCGGCACCCCGACCCTCTTCTTTGCCGATGGTGAGCGCGTTCCGGGGGCGGTGCCCATCGCGCAGATCGAGCAAAAACTCGGACAGTCGCCGGGCAAGTAGACCCTTCAGAAACAAGCATTGCGGCGCTCACTCCCGGGCGCTGCCGTTCTCACTCAGCGATGGCTTGTGCTGCGCTCCCGGGAGACAAAGCAGCGTTATTATTGTCTAGTGGAATCAGAGCTGGAAAGCCAGCCAGAGAAGCAAGCCTTCAGCCAACTCGCGCAGCATCCCCGGGGAACGCGCAACGTAGGGCTGCGCTTCCTGCCGCCGTGTCTCGACCCAGCGCGCAAAGCCGCGCACACCCTTGCGGTCGTAGAAGGCCACCATCATCTCGTAATTGAGGAACAGGCTGCGCCCGTCGAGATTGGCTGATCCGGCGAGGGCGAGTTCGTCGTCGATCACCACGGCCTTGGCGTGAATCATGCGCGGATGCATCCATACTCTCCCCCCTGCGGTCACCAGATCACGCAGCAAGCGGTGACGGGCAAAATCCGCCAGACGGTGATTGGAGCGTGCCGGCAAGACCAGATCAATTTCGATGCCGCGACGTGCAGCCAGCATTAGCGCCGTCAGCAACGCGGTATCGGGAATGAAATAAGGCGTCACCGCCAGAATGCGCTTCTGCGAGGTAAAACAGCTGGAGACCAGCAGTGTATAAATGGTGTCGTCGGGCCGGTCAGGGCCGCTGGCGACCAGTTGCGCCAGCGCTCCGGAAGCAGAAGCCGTACTCTGCAGGGACGCTGAATCGGGCACGGGTTGTTCGACGGCAAAGGCCCAGTCCTCTTCAAACTGTTGCAGCGCCTGCCCGGCAATCTGTCCGCAGAGATCAAAGCTCAGATCGACCCAGGGCATACGCCCCAGGATCGGACGCAAATCCCCCTCAAAGTATTCGGCGGCCAGATTCCGGCCTCCGCACCATAAATGCAGGCCATCAGCGATGAGCATCTTGCGGTGGTTACGCAGGTTGGTTCGTCCACGTTTGGGAGAACGAAACGGCGGAACGAAACGCACCACCTCGACACCGGCCTCGGCAAAGCCTTTCAGATCGGGGTAGCCGCCAAGATAGATACCGATGCCATCAATCAGCAGGCGCACCCTGACGCCCGCTCGTGCCCTTTGCTTGAGCCTTTCCGCTACTTCGTCGCCCAGCACATCGCGCCCGAAAAGGAAGGTGCTCACCTCCAGTGTTCGGCTTGCGCCGTCGATGATTCGCCGTAACTCGTTCAGCGCCTGTGTGCCATCTTCATGAATGATGAGATCGCTGTAAGCTACGGGATCGGGCAGGCCCATCGCCACGCCAAGTTGCTGTGCGCGAGCCGCCGTGGCGTGTGTCGCTGAGGCTGGGACAGCGGCCCGCCGAGCACCTTGAGCCGGGTGGGGTGCCACCAGTTTGCGACTGCCGAATGCCATATAGAGCGGCAGGGTCAGATAAGGAACCAGCAGGATGCCCAGAACCCAGGCAATCGCTGCCGACGGGTGTCGGCGCTGATGCAGACTGTGCGAAGCCGCAACGTAGATAACCAGCCCGACCGCGACCAGCAGGGCGTCAAGGATTTCCCAGTGCCGGCGAATCAGGTCGAAAAGCATTACCGGCCGGACTCTGGCATGAGTCGAGAATCAGCTTGCATCCAGAGATCATAGCCGAACTTGCGCGCAGACGCATGAGCGACGAAATGCGTGCCTGAATGTATTCTGCAGAATGATGTGTCAGAATTAGCCGTCTTGCTGTTCGCGCATCACCGCAACCCGAAAAGAAAGGCTTTATGTATCACGGAGAACGCTTCAACGCATGGACGCATCTTGTCGGCACCGTACTGTCGGTGACCGGTGCCGTCATCCTGATTGTCATGGCGGCGGCAATCGGCGATCCATTGAAAATCGTCAGCGTCTCGATTTTCGGCGCCACGCTGATCCTTCTCTACAGTACATCCACGCTCTATCACAGCGTACGCGGGCGCACCAAGGTCATCCTGCGCAAGCTCGACCACCTGTCGATCTACCTGCTGATTGCCGGAACCTACACGCCTTTCTGCCTGATCACCCTGCGTGGCCCGTGGGGCTGGACGCTGTTCGGTGTGGTCTGGGGGCTGGCTGTCGTCGGCATGCTGCAGGAGATCAAGCCGCGCTCGGAAGCACGGATCACGTCGCTGGTTATCTACGCGGTCATGGGCTGGGTTGTTCTGGTGGCCGTCAAACCGCTGCTCGATCACATCGAAACGGCCGGCTTCGTATGCCTTGCCGGTGGCGGGCTGTTCTACACCATCGGTATCGTGTTTTACGCCTTTGACAGCCGCTTCAGACACTGGCACGGCATCTGGCACCTGTTCGTCATCGGCGGCAGTCTGATGCACTATTTTGCCATCGCCCTCTACGTTATTTAGCTCACTCCACGGTCACCGATTTGGCCAGATTACGCGGCTTATCGACATCCGTTCCGCGCACCAGTGCAACGTGATAGGCCAGCAACTGCAATGGAACAACGTGCAACAAGGCCGAAAGCTGGCCGTAATGCTCAGGCAGGCGCATGACATGTACCCCATCCGAAGCGACGATTTCACTGTCGGCGTCGGCAAACACATAGAGCTCGCCGCCGCGGGCACGCACTTCCTGCAGGTTGGATTTCAGCTTTTCGAGCAAGGCGTCGTTCGGAGCGACGGCAATCACCGGCATATCCTTGTCGACCAGCGCCAGCGGACCGTGCTTCAACTCGCCTGCGGCATAGGCTTCGGCATGGATATAAGTAATTTCCTTGAGTTTGAGTGCGCCTTCCATGGCTATCGGATAATGCCGCCCGCGCCCGAGGAAGAGCGCGTGCTGCTTCATGGCAAAACGTTCGGACCAGGCCTTGATTTGCGGTTCGAGTTCGAGCACCTTGGCTACCGCTATCGGAAGGTGACGCAAGGCCTGCAGTTCGGCAGCTTCAAGCTGCAGCGAAAGGCGGCCGCGCAGCTTGGCGAAGATCAGCGTCAGCAGATAGAGCGCGGCAAGTTGCGTGGTGAAGGCCTTGGTTGAAGCGACACCGATCTCGGGACCGGCGCGGGTAATGAAGCGCAGCACGTTCTCGCGCACCAGTGAAGACTCGGGCACATTGCAGATGCACAGGGTACGGTTCATGCCAAGTGCCCTGGCGTGCTGCAGCGCGGCCAGGGTGTCCGCCGTTTCGCCCGACTGCGACAGAGTGACGACCAGCGTCTGCGGGTCGGCAACGGACTCCCGGTAACGATACTCGCTCGCCACTTCAACATTGCACGGGATCCCGGCAATGCCTTCGAGCCAGTAGCGCGCGACCAGACCGGCGTGATAGCTGGTGCCGCAGGCGATAATCAGCACCTGCCGGACATCCCTGAGCACTTCTTCGGTGTTGGCACCGAACAGTCCGGGCTGAATGCTGTGTATGGCTCCGAGCATTTCGAGCGTGTTGGAGAGCGCAACCGGCTGTTCGAATATCTCTTTTTGCATGTAGTGGCGATACGGGCCGAGTTCGACGGCATCGGCGGAAAGGGACGACTCGGTTTCCGCACGTTCGACCGGAGTGCCATCGATACGCGTGACGCGGTAACGGTCGCGCATCAGTTCGGCACAATCGCCGTTCTCCAGATAAACGATACGCCGCGTGACCTGCAGCAAGGCCGAGGCGTCCGAGGCCGCATAGTTGCCGTCATCGGTCAGGCCCAATAACAGCGGCGAGCCTTCACGGGCGACAATCACGCGCGCCGGATCGGATTCGCGCAGCACCGCCAGGGCATAGGCCCCTTGCAACTGGGCAATCGCGGCGCGTGTGGCAGCAAAGAAATCAGGATCTCTTTTCAGTTCGGAGACGATAAGATGGGCGATTACCTCGGTATCGGTATCCGACGTAAATTCGTAGCCTTCGACTATCAGCCGGGAACGCAAGGCCTCGTGGTTTTCGATAATGCCGTTGTGCACGACCGCCAGCCCCCCCGAGACGTGCGGATGGGCATTGCGCTCGCAGGGAACGCCATGCGTTGCCCAGCGCGTGTGGGCAATGCCCGTTTGCCCGGCCGCACCGGTTTTATCGACCTGGGCTGCCAGTTCAGCCACCCGGCCGACGGCACGCAAACGCTGCAGGCCTGAGGCATTGATCAGCGCCAGCCCGGCCGAGTCATAGCCTCGATATTCGAGCCGGCGCAAACCTTCGAGAAGTACGGAAACTATATTGCGGTCAGCGACCGCGGCAACGATGCCACACATGGTTTACATCACTTTTTGGTTTTGACCGGCCGTTTCCAGCCAGAAATGGAGACTTGCCTGGCACGTGAAATGGTCAGCGTATCAGGCGGGGCATTCTTGGTCAGCGTGGTTCCCGCTCCCAGTGTGGCGCCACGACCGACTGTGACCGGCGCGACGAGTTGGCTATCCGAACCGATGAACGCGTCGTCCTCGATGACGGTCTGGAACTTGTTGGCCCCGTCGTAGTTGCAGGTAATCGTGCCGGCCCCAATATTCACCCGACTGCCGATAATGGCATCGCCAATGTAGGCCAGGTGGTTGGCCTTCGAGTGCGCTGCAATCCGGCTCTTCTTGATCTCGACAAAGTTGCCGATGTGCACATCCTCGGCCAGCTCGGTGCCCGGACGCAAACGCGCAAACGGGCCGATCATGCCGTCCGGCCCGACCACGGCATCCTCGATATGGGTAAAGGCCGCCAGACGGGTACCGGCGCCGATACGCGTATTTTTCAGCACACAGCAGGGGCCGACTTCAACGGCTTCGTCGAGCACCACCCTGCCTTCGAAAACACAATTCACGTCGATGAACACATCGCGTCCGCACACCAGTTCACCGCGCACATCCAGGCGTGCGGGGTCGGCAAGGCGCACCCCCTGCTCCATCAACTGCTCGGCAGTGCGTCGTTGCGCAATGCGCTCGAGTTCGGCAAGCTGCACCTTGCTGTTAACGCCGAGCACTTCCCATTCGTGTTCGGGGTTGGCCGTGCGGATGGGCAGGCCCTCCTCGACCGCCATGCCGACAATATCTGTCAGGTAATACTCTTTCTGCGCATTGTTGTTGGACAAGCGGGCTAGCCATTCGCCAAGACGTGCGGTCGGCATGGCCATGATGCCGGTATTGATCTCACGGATGCGCCGTTCTTCTGCCGTCGAATCTTTTTCTTCGACGATACGCACAACCTGCCCGGCACTGTTGCGCACGATGCGTCCGTAACCGCCCGGATCATCGAGTTCAACGGTAAGAATGGCCAGCGCATCCTGCGCGGCGTGCAGGAGTTTCTTAAGCGTCCCGGTTTCAATCAGCGGCACATCGCCGTAGAGTACGAGGGTCGTTCCGACACCTTTCAAATGCGGCAAGGCCTGCTGCACGGCATGCCCGGTGCCCAGTTGCGGCTCCTGCAGGGCCCAGGCCAGATCCGGAGCATCAAGGGTGGTGCGAACGGCATCGCCGCCATGGCCATAGACCAGACAAAGCGCTTGTGGAGACAGGCGGCGTGCGCTATCGATGACATGCGCAAGCAGCGCCTTGCCGGCCAGTGGATGCAGGACCTTGGGCAGATTGGAATGCATGCGTTTGCCCTGCCCTGCGGCAAGGATGATGATATTCATGGAAATTACCCGGCGAAACGGACTGGCAATCTATCGATCGTCCTGCCCGGAGAGGATATCGCCCAGCATCTGTTTCCCCTTGGGTGAAACATACCAGTGCAGGACGTTTTTTTCATTGATGCGCGTTTCGATGATGCCGAGATTCTTGAGCACAGTCAGGCGCGTGCTGACCAGATCGCGGGCCAAACCGGTCTTGTCGGTCAATCCGACGAGATTGCCATAAACGTAGTTTTCCCCAGCCAGTGCACGCAGGATCTCGATGTCGTTGTACGACAGCGATTCCTTGACGACTTCGGGCTTGGCGACGGCCGGCGGCGCTGGCGGGACGGCTTCGACAGGCGGCAAGGGATCCTCGCGTGGCGCAGGCGGAGGCATATCCTGACGTTGCTGTTTGATCTGAGTCATCTCGCGCTTCATCTGATCCATCTGGCCGAGCAGCTTGTTGGCGACGTTCTCGAAGACGCGGCGCGAGGCCACTACATAGATCAGGCAAAAACCGGCGAAGACGAAAAAATCAACCGGACGTGTACGCGCCGCCTCCAGCAGGTTGCTGGAAATCATGTTCAGAAAGAGCGGCACGGTCAGAGCGGCAATCACTCCGAGAATCAGGTATTTTCCCCAATCATGGCGAGCGGGTTCGTTTTGTTTATCGCTGAGAAAATAGTTGGCCACGCCACCGAGGATTCCGGCAGCGATCATGATCAACAGAATCACCAGCATATAGCTGTCCAGCGTGCTGGACAGCGCAGTTACCTGCAAGGATTTTTGCAATTCCGATTCATTGTCCACTCCCCCATCAAGCCAGCCGCTACTATGCCATAGCCTTGGCTGAAGCTAAAGCAAAAACCCCGTTCCGGCGCTCCGGAACGGGGTTTTATTACGCGGGAAGACAGTCAGCGCGGCAGGGTACTTGCCCCCATCAGGAAAGCATCCACCTCACGTGCGCACTGGCGACCTTCACGGATCGCCCAGACAACCAGCGACTGCCCGCGGCGCGTATCCCCGGCAGCAAACACCTTGGCCGCACTGGTAGCGTAACAACCGTCACCGTCAGTCGTCGCCCTGGCATTGCCGCGCACATCCTTTTCGACGCCGAAGGCGTCAAGCAGTCCGCCCACCGGATTGACAAAGCCCATGGCCAGAAAAACAAGGTCGGCCGGGAAAGTCTTTTCACTTCCGGCAATTTCATTCATCCTGCCGTCCTTCCACTCCAGTTCGACGGTCTTCAGCGACTTGAGCACACCCTTCTCTCCAACGAACTCCTTGGTCGAAATGGCAAACTCGCGCCGGGTATCGCCTTCCAGATGCGACGAGGAAGTGCGCATCTTGAGCGGCCAGTACGGCCAGATCAGTGCCCTGTTTTCCTGCTCGGGCGGCTGCGGCATCACTTCGAACTGGGTTACCGAAGCGGCGCCGTGACGATAGCTGGTTCCCACACAATCGGAGCCGGTATCGCCGCCGCCGATAACCACAACGTGCTTGCCCCTGGCGCTGATCGGATTGGCCTTGCCGCCGCTCACCTGCTTGTTCTGTGGAATCAGGAACTGGAGCGCTGCATAGACACCCTTCAGTTCGCGTCCCGGAATCGGCAAATCACGCGGCACTTCCGAACCGGCCGCAAGGATCACCGCATCAAAGTCTTTATTGATCTGCTCAGCGGAAACGAGTTCACTTGCGTCACAGGCAATCCCCGGTGGCAACTCCTTGCTTCCGACCATCACCCGGGTACGGAAAACAACACCCTCGGCCTGCATCTGCTTGACACGCCGCTCGATCAGGGACTTGTCAAGTTTGAAATCAGGTATGCCATAACCGAGCAAGCCGCCGACACGGTCGTTCTTCTCGAACACGGTGACGTCGTGACCGACACGCGCCAGTTGCTGCGCGGCGGCCATTCCCGCCGGTCCGGAACCGATGATGGCAATTTTTTTCCCGGTCTTTGCTGGCGCTGGCTGCGGCACAATCCATCCCATCTGCCAACCCTTATCGACAATCGCATGCTCGATCGATTTGATGCCGACTGGGTCATTGTTGATAGTGAGGGTACAGGCCGCTTCGCAGGGTGCCGGGCAAATACGGCCGGTAAAATCCGGAAAGTTGTTGGTCGAGTGCAGCACGGCAAGTGCCTGCTCCCAGTTGCCGCGATAAACGAGATCGTTCCAGTCAGGGATGATGTTATTGACCGGGCAGCCGTTGTTGCAGAACGGGATACCACAGTCCATGCAGCGCGAACCCTGCACACTGGCCTGCTCGTCGTTGAGCGTTGCGACAAATTCGCGATAATGCTTCAGACGCGTCTCGGTAGGCTCATAGGCCTCGGACAGACGCTGATTTTCCATGAAGCCGGTCGGCTTTCCCATTTACACTGCCTCCAATTGCTGTTTCTCTGCCTTCTGTGCGGCCATTTCGGTAAGCGCCCGACGATATTCATGCGGCATGATCTTGACGAAGTGTGACCGGCATGTTGCCCAGTCATCGAGAATCCTGCGCGCCTGCAGGCTGCCCGTATATCGGGCATGCTTCTCGACCAGGCCCTTGAGCAACTCTTCATCAACCATACCCAGGTGACGAACATCGACCTTGCCATGGCTCTCGAGTTCATCTCCGGAATCACTGCCCTGACGTGCGGCGATTTCTTCCTCAACCGGCTCCAGAGACACCTGTGCCATGTTGCACCGCGATTCGAAGCTGCCATTCTCGTCAAATACATAGGCCACGCCACCGGACATCCCGGCGGCAAAATTGCGCCCGGTCATGCCCAGTACCACCACGGTGCCGCCGGTCATGTACTCGCAGCCATGATCACCAACGCCCTCGACCACAGCGGTAGCTCCGGAGTTACGAACCGCGAAACGCTCTCCGGCCACCCCGGCGAAGAAGGCCTCGCCCTCGGTTGCACCGTAGAGTACCGTGTTGCCGATGATGATGTTGGCCGTTGTGTCGCCGTGGAAGCCGGGGTTTGGACGAACGATGATACGGCCGCCGGAAAGCCCCTTGCCAACGTAGTCGTTCCCTTCACCGACCAGATCCATGGTCACGCCATGCGCCAGCAACGCGCCAAAACTCTGCCCTGCCGACCCCTTGAGCGTGACGTAAATGGTGTCGTCCGGCAAACCGGCATGCCCGTATTTCTCGGCAACACGGCCAGACAGCATGGCGCCGACGCTACGGTTGGCGTTACGGATCGGAAGCTCGATGCTGACCTTCTCGCCTTTATCAATGGCGGGCATGGCCAGTTCGATGAGCTGGTTGTCAAGCGCCTTGATCAGGCCATGATCCTGAACTTCGCAGTGCAGTACCGGATCGCCCGGGAATCTCTCCGCACGATGGAAGATGCGGCTGTAGTCGAGGCCCTTCGCTTTCCAGTGCTTGATGCCCTTATGCATTTCGAGCAGATCGGCGCGACCGATCAACTCGTCGAACCTGCGCACACCCATCTGCGCCATCAATTCACGCAACTCTTCGGCGACAAAGAAAAAGAAGTTGACCACGTGTTCGGGCTGACCCGAGAATTTGCGCCGCAATGCCGGATCCTGCGTGGCCACACCGACCGGGCAGGTGTTGAGATGGCACTTGCGCATCATGATGCAGCCCTCGACGACGAGCGGTGCCGTGGCAAAGCCGAACTCGTCGGCGCCGAGCAGGGCACCGATCAGCACGTCGCGACCGGTCTTCATCTGCCCGTCAGCCTGGACGCGTACACGGCCGCGCAGACGATTGAGCACCAGCGTCTGCTGCGTTTCGGCAAGGCCGAGTTCCCACGGGGAACCGGTATACTTGATCGATGACAAGGGACTGGCACCTGTCCCGCCATCGTGGCCGGCGATCACGATGTGATCAGCTTTGGCTTTGGTCACTCCAGCCGCCACTGTACCGACGCCGACTTCGGAAACCAGCTTGACACTGATCGATGCCTTCGGATTGGCGTTTTTCAGATCATGAATAAGCTGCGCCAAATCCTCGATGGAGTAGATATCGTGGTGCGGCGGCGGCGAAATCAGCCCGACACCCGGCACCGAGTGGCGCAGGAAGCCGATGTACTCGGAGACCTTATGCCCCGGCAACTGGCCCCCTTCACCGGGTTTTGCGCCTTGCGCCATCTTGATCTGGATCTGGTCGGCATTGACCAGGTATTCGACGGTCACACCAAAACGCCCGGAGGCCACCTGCTTGATCGCCGAACGCAGGCTATCGCCTTCCTTGAGCTGGTAGTCGCGCTCGATACGCCCGTGGCCAATGATCTCGGAGACCATCTGGCCACCCTTGACCGGTTTGAAGCGCGCCGGATCCTCGCCACCTTCTCCCGTATTCGACCTGCCGCCGATACGATTCATGGCAATCGCCAGCGTGCTGTGCGCCTCGGTCGAGATTGAACCGAGCGACATGGCGCCAGTGGCGAAACGCTTGACAATTTCCTTGGCCGACTCGACCTCATCCAGAGGCACTGCCGGACCCGCTGACTTGATCTCGAACAATCCGCGCAGCGTCATGTGACGCTTCGTCTGGTCATTGATGATCCGGGCGTATTCCTTGTAGGTATCGTACTTGCCTGAGCGCGTCGAGTGCTGCAATTTGGCGATGGCATCCGGTGTCCACATGTGCTCTTCACCACGGACGCGATAGGCGTATTCACCGCCGGCATCGAGCATGTTGGCCAGCACGGGGTCATCCCCGAAGGCCTGCCTGTGCAAGCGAATGGCTTCTTCCATGACCTCGAAAACGCTGATACCCTCAACCTGAGACGCAGTCCCGGTGAAGTACTTATCGACCATCTTTTTCTGCAGACCGATGGCTTCGAAGATCTGCGCACCGGTGTAGGACATGTAGGTCGAAATGCCCATCTTGGACATGACCTTGAGCAGACCTTTACCCACAGCCTTGACGAAGTGCTTGATGTATTTCTCGGCCGTGGCTGCATCATCGCCGGCCAACTGCTGCAGTGTTTCGAGTGCCAGATAGGGATGTACGGCCTCGGCGCCATAACCGGCCAGCACTGCGAAGTGATGGGTTTCGCGAACACTGCCGGTTTCAACCACCAGACCAACGCGGGTCCGCAGACCCTGCGTCACCAGATGCTGATGCACGGCGGAGGTGGCCAGCAAGGCGGGAATAGCGACATTGTCCTTGCTGACCTTGCGATCGGAGACGATCAGAATGCTGCATCCGCGATGCACGGCGTCTTCCGCCTCGGCGCACAGGGACGCCAAACGCGCCTCGACGCCCTCCTTGCCCCAGGCCAGCGGATAACAGATGCGCAGCTCCGCCGAGTGAAATTTGTCATCCGTATACGCTGCAATATTACGCAGCTTGGCGATGTCGGCAAAACTCAGAACCGGTTGGGTTACTTCCAGACGGTAGGGCGGGTTGATTTCGTTGATGCCGAGCAAATTCGGCTTCGGGCCGATGAACGACACCAGCGACATGACCAGTTGCTCGCGGATCGGATCGACTGGAGGATTGGTGACCTGCGCGAATAACTGGCGGAAATAGTTGAAGAGCGGCTTGTTCTTGCTGGACAGCACGGCCAGCGGAGTGTCATTGCCCATCGAACCGGTCGCCTCTTCGCCGGTTTTGGCCATCGGTTCCAGAATGAACTTGATGTCTTCCTGACTGAAACCGAAGGCTTGCTGGCGATCAAGCAGCGATGCCGAGCATTCGGGCGCAGCAGCATTTTCCGGCTCGGCCAGTCCATCAAGCTTGATGTTGATGCGTGCGACCCAGTCCTGATAGGGCTTCTGCCGCGACAGCGATTCCTTCAACTCAAGATCGTCAATGATGCGTCCCTGATCGAGGTCAATGAGAAACATCTTGCCCGGCTGCAAACGCCATTTCTTGACGATCTTCTCGTCGGGAATCGGAAGCACGCCGGATTCCGAAGACATCACCACGAGATCGTCGTCGGTGACGAGATAACGTGCCGGACGCAAACCATTGCGGTCAAGCGTTGCGCCAATCTGGCGGCCATCGGTAAAGGCCACGGCAGCCGGACCGTCCCACGGTTCCATCATGGCGGCGTGGTACTCATAGAAGGCACGACGCTTTTCGTCCATCAGGGTATGCGACTCCCAGGCCTCGGGAATCAGCATCATCATGGCGTGCGCCAGCGAGTAACCTCCCATCACCAGCAATTCAAGTGCATTATCAAACGACGCCGAGTCCGACTGGTTCGGGTAAATCAGTGGCCAGATCTTGTCGAGGTCGGCGCCGAGCAGCGGCGAATGCGTTCCCTTTTCGCGCGCGCGCATCCAGTTGTAATTGCCACGCAGGGTGTTGATCTCGCCGTTGTGAGCAATCATGCGGAACGGGTGGGCAAGGCGCCAGTCTGGGAAAGTATTGGTAGAAAAGCGCTGATGCGCCAGCGCCAGCGCAGAAACACAGCGTTGATCCTGGAGATCAAAATAGTACTCGCCGACCTGATCGGCGAGCAACAAGCCCTTATAGACAATGGTTCGGGCTGACATCGACGGCTGGTAAAACTCCTTGCTGTGTTCCAACCCGAGCGCCCGAATGGCGTTGGCTGCACGACGGCGAATCACGTAAAGCTTGCGCTCCAGTGCATCGGTCACCATCACGTCAGGACCACGGCCAATGAAGATCTGACGAATGATCGGTTCGCGGGCACGAACCGTCGGCGACATGGGCATCTCGTGATTGACCGGTACATCACGCCAACCGAGAATCACCTGTCCTTCAGCACGGACTGCGCGCTCGATCTCTTCCTGACAGGCCAGTCGCGAAGCCGATTCCTTAGGCAGAAAGACCATGCCGACGCCATAGTCGCCGACACGCGGCAAGGTGACGCCCTGCCTGGACATTTCAGCACGAAGGTAGGCATCCGGAATCTGGATCAGAATACCCGCGCCGTCACCCATCAGTGCATCGGCACCAACAGCACCCCGGTGATCCAGATTTTTCAGGATTTGCAGGCCCTGCTGGATAATCGAGTGGCTTTTCCGGCCCTTGATATGCGCTACAAAACCGACGCCACAGGCATCATGCTCGTTGGCCGGGTCATAGAGACCTTGCCGCTCAGGTACAGCAGAATCCATAACGCTTGAATCCTCATAAATCAATGTCATCACACTGGGGCACAACACCAAACGTCAAAAAAGCCGGCCTGAAGCCAGCTTATGCGTTTAATGGACGACCTAGAATTATATCGTGAAACTTCTGTCCTTCAAACCAATAAACCGCACCAAAGCAGTGCGCCAGAGGTGTTCACCGGGACTCCCTGATGATGTAAGTGATTAAACAACTCACAACTCCCTTTATTCAGGCTTACCCCCATGATAAAATCCAGCCCCCAGTTTAATGTACAGCCTTCAAAAAAAGCTCGGGACAGTTACCAAAAACAAGGCGCATAAACCGAATAGTGTTTTTTCACTTGTTGATCGGTTCGTTTTTCATTTGTTTTCCGGACAGGTAATTGCCTTCTAGCGTTTACTGGGAAACGGTTGCGTTACTGCGTAGCCGTATTTTTTATCACTTACGAATAGAATGATGGAGAACTGAATGCCACTGACTATCGGAGTACCAAGAGAGGTCTTTGCGGGCGAAAAGCGCGTTGCGACCGTTCCTGATGTCGTCGAAAAACTGATCAAGCTGGGTTTCAAGGTCGCCGTTGAATCAGGCGCCGGCGATGCGGCAAATTTCAGTGACGACGCCTACCGCATTGCCGGTGCAGAGATCATCGAAGGTGCGGCCAAGCTTTGGGCTTCATCCGATATCGTTTTCAAGGTTCGCGGTCCGAGCAACGATGAAGTTGGCTTGCTACGCGAATGTGGCACACTGATTTCCTTCATCTGGCCGGCACAAAATCCAGAACTGCTCCAGAAGCTCGCCGCCAAGAAGGCGACCGTGCTGGCCATCGACTCGTTGCCGCGCACGCTCTCCCGCGCCCAGAAGATGGACGCGCTGACCTCCCAGGCTGGCGTCGCGGGCTACCGCGCTGTCATCGAGGCTGCGAACGCTTTCGGCCGTTTCTTCAACGGCCAGATCACAGCCGCCGGCAAGGTTCCGCCGGCCAAGGTCTTCATTGCCGGTGCTGGCGTGGCCGGCTTGTCGGCGATCGGCACTGCCGCAAACCTCGGCGCCATCGTTCGCGCCAATGACACGCGTGCCGAAGTGGCCGATCAGGTCGTGTCACTGGGCGGTGAATTCGTCAAAGTCGATTACGAGGAAGAAGGTTCCGGCGGCGGCGGCTACGCAAAGGTGATGAGCGAGGGCTTCCAGCAGGCCCAACGCGACATGTACGCCAAGCAATCCAAGGAAGTGGACATCATCATCACTACCGCGCTGATTCCTGGCAAGCCCGCGCCCAAGCTAATCACCGCCGAGATGGTAAAGAGCATGAAGCCCGGCAGCGTGATCGTCGACATGGCGGCCGAACAGGGCGGCAACTGCGAGTTGACCGAGCCTGGACAGGCCGTAGTGAAGCACGGCGTCACCATCATCGGCTACACCGATCTGGTCAGCCGCCTGGCGAGGCAGTCATCGACGCTGTACAGCACAAACCTGTTCCGCCTCGCCGAGGAACTGTGCAAGACCAAGGACGGCATCATCGACGTCAATATGGACGACGACGCAATTCGTGGTCTGACGGTCACCAAGGAAGGCAACGTCACCTGGCCGCCTCCGGCACCCAAACCTTCCGCCGCACCCCCGGCCGTAGCGAAACCTGCGGCAGTCGTACCCGCCGCCAAGAAGGGGCACGGGCATGGTGGCAGCAGCGAGCCGATGTCAGGCCAGAAAATGGCGATCATGTTCGGGGTTTCCGCTGCTTTGTTCTGGCTGATCGGTGCCTTCGCACCGGTGAAATTCCTGGGACACTTTACGGTCTTCGTGCTGGCCTGCTTTGTCGGTTACATGGTGGTTTGGAACGTCAAACCGGCGCTGCATACGCCACTGATGAGCGTAACCAACGCCATCAGCAGCATTATTGCCATTGGCGCACTGGTACAAATCGCTCCTTCAGGCGATCTTTCCCCAGTCTGGATCCGGTCGCTCGCTGTCGGCGGTATCGTTCTCGCCACCATCAATATGTTCGGCGGATTCGCCGTCACCCAGCGCATGCTGGCAATGTTCCGCAAATAAGGAGAGATGAACATGTCTGGAAGTCTGGCAACAGTCTCCTATATCGGAGCAACCATCCTTTTTATCCTGTGCCTCGGTGGCCTGTCCAACCAGGAAACGGCGCGTCGCGGCAATCTCTACGGCATGATCGGCATGGCCATTGCAGTTCTGGCCACCGTGTTCGGTCCGCAGGTTACCGCTGCCGGCCTGCCGTGGATCATCGGATCCATGGTCGTCGGTAGCGCTATCGGCCTTTATCTGGCACGCGTCGTGCAAATGACGCAGATGCCGGAACTCGTTGCTTTCATGCACAGCATGGTCGGTCTTGCTGCCATGCTGGTTGGCTACGCCACCTACATCGATCCGGCTGCTTCTGCCGGCTTGGCTGGTGCTGAAAAAGCGATTCATGAGATGGAGATGTACGTCGGTATCCTTATCGGTGCCATCACCTTCTCCGGATCGGTGATCGCTTTCGGCAAGCTATCGGCAAAAATCAGCGGTAAGCCGCTCCTGCTGCCCGGCCGCCACCTGCTTAACCTTGCCGGCCTGCTGATCGTCATCTACTTTGGCCGCGAATTCCTGCACGCCACAACCATTGCTGAAGGCATGACGCCGATGATCGTCATGACCATCGTCTCATTGCTTTTCGGCATTCACATGGTGATGGCCATCGGCGGTGCCGACATGCCGGTCGTGGTTTCGATGCTCAACAGCTACTCGGGCTGGGCGGCAGCGGCTACAGGTTTTATGCTGTCCAACGACCTGCTGATCGTTACCGGTGCACTGGTTGGCTCAAGTGGCGCCATCCTGTCGTACATCATGTGCTCTGCCATGAACCGCAATTTCATCAGCGTTATTGCCGGTGGCTTCGGTTCCGACGGCGGGACACCGGCGCCGAAGGGTGATGGCACAGCCCAGCCTGTGGGTGAAGTTTCGCCGATTTTGGCTGCCGAGACTGCCGAGTTGCTGCGCGAAGCCAAGAACGTGATCATTGTTCCGGGTTATGGCATGGCGGTGGCGCAGGCTCAGCACACGGTGTACGAAATAACCAAGTATTTGCGCGAGAAGGGCGTCAATGTCCGCTTCGGGATTCATCCAGTTGCTGGTCGCATGCCTGGTCACATGAATGTGCTTCTGGCGGAAGCAAAGGTGCCGTACGACGTGGTGTTCGAAATGGACGAACTTAACGAGGACTTCCCCAAGACCGACGTGTCGATGATCATCGGCGCCAACGACATCGTCAATCCCGCAGCGCAGGATGACCCGACCTGCCCGATCGCCGGCATGCCGGTTCTCGAAGTCTGGAAGGCCAAGACCTCAATCGTGATGAAGCGCAGCATGGCTTCCGGCTATGCCGGAGTCGACAATCCGCTGTTCTACAAGGACAACAACCGCATGCTCTTCGGCGATGCCAAGAAAATGCTCGATGAAGTCCTGATGGCCTTGAAAGCCTGATGCCCAGGCTGGCTGCTTACAAATAATAGCCTACGACAACGCCCGTGCCTGCCTGGCACGGGCGTTGTCAGTTTACGGGACGTAATTGCACTGCCATCACGATCAGGACAATATTTCCTGCATCAGATTTCGCCAACCGCAAACAGGCGGCGGTGTTCCTTCATCGCATAACGGTCGGTCATTCCGGCAATATAGTCGGCTACCCCGCGCGGCTGTTCTTCAGTCGACTGGTACTGGGGCGGCAGCATGCGCGGATCACTGACGAATGCAGAAAAAAGATCGCTGACGATTCGTTGCGCCTTGCTGGTCATGCGCAAGACCTGAAAATGCTGATAAAGGTGTTTGCGCAAAAAACGCTTCATTTCACGTTGCGCTTCACGCAATTCATCCGAAAAGCCGACCAACGGCCCGCCCTGCCGGGCTTCGGCCAGATCCTGTGGTTTGGCACTAACAATGTTGCTGGTCGTCGTCTCGATCAGATCGCAGACCAGGACATTGATCATGCGGCGGATTGTCTCATGCACCAAACGGCGCCCACCAAGGCCGGGATAAGCGATTCTCACCGCCTCGACATGGCGCGAAAACAGGCTGACGGCTTCCAGTTGCTCAAGCGTAATCAGGCCAGAGCGCAAACCATCATCGACATCGTGATTGTTGTAAGCAATTTCGTCGGCAATATTGCATATTTGTGCCTCAAGCGAGGGTTGCGTGTGATTCATGAAACGCTCGCCTAACTCACCCAGCTTTTGTGCATTTTCCGCAGAGCAATGTTTGACGATACCTTCGCGTGTTTCAAAACACAGGTTAAGTCCGGCAAATGCAGCGTAGCGTTCCTCCAGCAAATCAACGATACGCAGGCTTTGCAGATTGTGTTCAAAACCCCCATGATCCTTCATGCACGTATTGAGCGCGTCTTGTCCGGCATGGCCAAACGGCGTATGCCCCAGATCGTGGGCAAGCGAAATTGCCTCGACAAGATCTTCGTTAAGTCGCAAGGCACGAGCTATGCCTCTTGCGATCTGGGCGACTTCAAGGGTGTGGGTCAAGCGTGTGCGGAAAAGATCGCCTTCATGGTTAACGAAGACCTGCGTCTTGTATTCAAGTCGCCGAAATGCGGTCGAATGCACGATTCGATCACGATCCCGCTGAAACTCGCTGCGATGCGAGGGCGGCTCGTCGGCATGGCACCGCCCCCGTGAGTTGGTCGAGGAAACAGCATAAGGCGAAAATTCAAACATGATTGGAACGGGCAACAATCGCCTGGAAAATTTCGCTCTGCGTTGCCACCTGACTGACAACAGCCTTGCCGATCCGTTCGAGCAGGATAAGGTTCAACTTTCCCCCCTGCATTTTCTTGTCGTGCTGCATCAGTTCAAGGTAACGCTCCCCCCCCATTGCCGGACCGTAAACCGGCAACCCGGCTCGCTTGAATAGTGTTTCGACGCGCAGGACATCGGCAACGCTGATCCAGCCGAGTTGGCATGACAATTCAGCGGCCATCAGCGTTCCCGCTGCAACAGCCTCACCATGCAACCATTCTCCGTAACCCATGCCGGTTTCTATCGCGTGGCCAAAGGTATGGCCAAGATTCAACAAGGCCCGTTCACCTTTTTCGTGCTCATCGGCGACGACAATTTCCGCCTTGATCCGACACGAGCGGCAGATGGCATATTCAAGCGCATCCGGCTCCCGCGCCAGCAGACGCTCCAGATGCGTTTCAAGCCATTCAAGAAAGGGCAAATCACGGATCAATCCGTGTTTGATGACCTCCGCCAGCCCTGAACGCAGTTCCCGATCAGGCAGGGTATTCAGGTTATCGGTATCGATAAGTACCAGTCTGGGCTGGCAGAACGCACCAATCATATTCTTGCCATGCGGATGGTTGATCGCCGTCTTTCCTCCCACCGATGAGTCCACTTGAGCAAGCAGTGTGGTCGGAATCTGAATGAAGGGAATCCCGCGCAGGTAACAGGCCGCCGCAAAGCCGGCCATATCACCGACAACACCGCCGCCAAGAGCAATCAGCGTGGTTGAACGTTCGCAATGTTGCTCAAGCAGCACATCGAAAATCGTATTCAGTGTTTTCCAGTTTTTGAACTGCTCGCCATCGGGCAGAATTATCTCGACGACTGCAATGCCAGCCTCGCGCAAAGACGAGGCGAAGTGGTGCAAGAAAAGCGGAGCGACTGTCGTATCGGTAACGACGGCAACTTTAGGATGCAGAAGATAAGGCAACAGCAGATCAATGCGCTCAAGCAGACCCCGTCCAATATGGATCGGATAGGCTCGCGCTCCCAACGCAACATTCAGGGTTTCCATTGCTCCCCGATTTCTTTTATCAGCAGTTGCAGAATCCCTTGCGCGTTGATCCGGCTGCCATCAAGGACCAAATTGGCCACTTCTCGATACAGCGAATCGCGTTGTGTAAAGAGATCTTGTAACCTTTGCAAAGGATCAGAAACTTTCAGCAGGGGTCGATTCCGATCATTACGTGTACGTTCCCACAGGGTAAGCGGCGGCACATTGAGATAAATGACGAAACCGCTTGCCCTCAGATTGGCGCGATTTTCCGGGCGCAGGATAACCCCACCCCCGGTTGCCACTACACGTCTGCTCAGCCGCGAAAGATCGGCGATCACTTGAGCTTCTCGTTTGCGGAACCCCTCCTCGCCCTCGATTTCAAAAACCGTCGGGATGCTGACCCCCGTTCGCAGTTCTATTTCACGATCTGAATCTATGAAATCGAGTTCAAGACGCTTCGCCAGCGATCGACCAATCGTCGTCTTGCCCGATCCCATCAGCCCGACGAGATAGATATTGTTTGTACCGTATTGATTATCCACACCATCATTCTACCGCAGCTACTGCATAACAAAACGAACCACAAAAAAAGCCGGCAAATGCCGGCTTTGAATTGCCGTAGCCGAAAATCAGCGCACCACAAGTCCTTCGGCAAATATTCTCGGCGTAATGAAAATCAGCAATTCCGTTTTGTCATCAACCCATTCCCTGTTCTTGAACAACCAGCCGATGTAGGGCAAGTCACCAAAGAACGGGATACGAGTGGTGCTATCACTTGTTTTTTGGGTATAGATACCGCCGATCACGACGGTTCCACCGTTTTCAATCAGCACCTCGGTCTTGACGTGTTTGGTATCGATGGCGATACCCGCCCCGGTTGATAAGGAAGACGGCGTATCCTTGTTTACATCCAAGGTCATGGTTATTTTTCCGTCAGGTGTAATCTGCGGTTTGACTCTCAGCGACAGATTCGCCTTGCGGAACGAGACGCTCGTTGCGCCGGAACTCGTTGCCTGCTGGTAGGGAATTTCCACGCCCTGTTCAATCAGCGCCTCAACCTGATTGGCGGTCATGACGCGCGGACTGGAAATCACTTTCAGTCTCCCGTCAGCCTCCAGCGCCGAGATTTCAGCCGTCAGGTACTGCGTTTTAGCCTGGTTAAAAAGCATCAGCCCGAACGTGCCTGAACTGCCCGAACGCGGAGTCGCAGGAAGATTGACCGTAGACACCGTGGAATAACCTGTCCCGATGGTTGTATTGAAAGTCGGCCCTGCACCATTAGCGAACGCCAACGGCCCGCCGGTACTGGTTGCCGACCCGCCCCAGCCAAGCCTGACGCCCAGATTCTTGGCAAAGGTATCGCCGGCCTCGACAATTCTGGCCTCAATCATGACCTGCCGCACCGGGATATCGACCTTGGCAATCATCGCTCTGACGTCATCCAGCCGACTGGGGGTGTCCTGCACGAAGAGGATGTTGGATCTATCGTCGAGCAAGGCACTGCCGCGCTTCGAGAGCAAGGTCTGTTTCGGATCCGACAACAGTTTCTTGACATCGGCACCCTTGACATAGTTCATCTGGAAACTCTCGGTACGCAAAGGCTCAAGATCACCAATCTGCGCTTTTGACTCGAATTCGAGTTTCTCCTTGGTCGCAATTTCTTCGCGTGGCGCAATCAGGATGACGTTCCCGTTCTTGCGCATATCAAGGCCTTTTTGCTGGAGAATGATATCCAGCGCCTGATCCCAGGGCACATCCTTGAGAATCAGCGTAATCGCCCCGCCGACCGAATCACTGACCACCATATTCATTCCGGTGAACTCGCCGATCACCTGCAGCAGGCGCCGCACATCGACATTCTGGAAGTTCAGCGAAAGCTTTTCGCCCTGATACCCGCCCCGCGTCCCCTGCACCAATTTGTTCGGATTTTCGATCACCGGCTTGACTTCGATGATGAACTGGTTGTCTGTCTGATAGGCGTTATGCTCCCACAACCCTTTTGGAATAATGGTCATGCGCGCATTGGCCCCTTGCTGAGTCGTACTCAGCGAGACGACGGGTGTGGCAAAATCCGTCACATCCAGCCGCTTGAGTAAAGCCTCCGGTACGCTGATTTTTACGAAATCGACGATCAGATTCTGCCCTTGCTGGCGAATATCAATTCCGGCATTCGGGTCGCTCAGATCCACGGTGATACGTGCCTCGCCGTCTTTGCCACGGCGAAATGCAATATCCCGGATACTATTCGACGACGGTGATGGACGGGCCTGCGCAAAATGCTCGACCTTTGAGTCTACGCCACCGTTCTGCCATGCTTTATCGGCACTTGGATTCAGAACCAGAAGCAAGCTTTTTCCGTCGATGGATGACTCGTAAGTCATCGCCCTGTTGAGATTCAACACCAGACGAGTACGTCCCTCGGCCTGAACGATATTGACGCTTTTCAGATCACCCTCGTTATAGGTTTGACTATTCTTGCCCAGAGCATTGGTCGTATTCGCAAAATCAAGCGCGATACGCGCCGGTACGGCCACGCTGAAACCGGGGGGCAGTGTCGTCAGAGGCTCCGTAAAGGTCAGCTTGACATTGAGCACTCCACCCTGTTGCGCCACCGTCATTGACTCAATTGAATTTGACTTGGCTTCCTGAGCGCCTGCCGCAGCAAGCGTCAGAAAAACCCCGCCGAAGATGCCAAGCAGGTACTGTTTGATTTGTTTCACTTTTTCCCCTCCTGTCCCTGCAACACCAGTGTGCTCTCTCTTTCAACCCAGTCACCGGCCGAATCCTGGATGAGTTCCTTCAACGTCACTTCTGACTCCGAAACCCTGGAAATCACCCCGAAATTCTGGCCCAAATAATTCCCGACCCTCACCTGATACAAGGAGCCATCAACCTGAACGATGGCATACGAATCCTTTTTCTTGGTCATTACGCCGACATACCTGAGCGACTCCAGCGGATATGCCTCCAAAGGCTCGCGTGGCCGGTCCATGTTCGGTTGCAGACCACCACCGCCACTTTTCTTCTGTTCCACACCGATCTTGGCCGGCCTGAACGGATCGATCAGGTTACCTGCGTCATAAGGAACCGGTTCATAGGGCTTCACCTGAGGAAGCGGAGGAATTCTGCCCCGGATATCCTTGGAGGCCTCGTTCATCCACTGACGCAAATCTTCATGATCCACGCTGGAACAGGCAACAAAGGCAAGGCTAGCCAGAACAACAGCTATCTTTCTCATTTCTTTCCACCTTTGGCGGCCTGGGCCA
This sequence comes from uncultured beta proteobacterium, assembly GCA_903910495.1. Next base: position 206 of record CAIVZW010000087.1, on the reverse strand, counting down.
CTTTTCTCTTGGCGGCCAATTCTTCATCATCCAGGTAACGGAAGGTTTTCGTCACGGCGTCCATGATCAGGCTTCCATCCTTGGCCTGCGGGTTGATCGCAATCGAAACATTGTTCAGGGTTACAATCCTTGAAAGCCTTCCGATATCACCGGCAAATGCACCAAAGTCATGATAATTTCCGGTGAGCCGTACACTGATCGGCAAT
>CAIVZW010000086.1 GCA_903910495.1 uncultured beta proteobacterium | reverse complement strand
TCGCCCCTCCCGCCCGTAGGAGACGAGGTCACGAGGCTCAAACCATCCCCGCCGACTGCAGGAGAACCACAAGGGACACGTCCGCCAGCGACCCGGAAACTGAGCGGGTCCGCAGGGTATGGAGTCCCGGCTTCAGCCGGCGGAAACCGTCCCGGCCACAACGCCCCGGAACCCCCTGGGGACACGTCCACAGGCCTTTCGGTGAAATCCGTGTCTCACCACAAAAGCGCGAGCGGACTCGCGCACTCCACGACGCTCACGCGCTGCACACAACCGCGGGAGCGTCCCCAAGGGACACGTCCACCAGCGAGTGAAGCCGGCGATGTCTTGGGTGCGTTGTAGAGCGTTGATAATGAGGCGCCTGCAACACAGCACCTAAGGGCCGCGAGTGGACGTGTCCCTAGTGGTCCCGGTGGAATCTCCCCTGGGAAGCGACCCGACCCGTCTCAGGAAGGCCGAACCCCGGCCTCGGTTCGGTGAACTTCGAGCCCGGATCGGTGGTGGGAGCCGCAAAATCCGCCAAAGACCCGCTCAGGACCACCGTTTCCTGAAAAACACCAACGCCATGGGGAATCCAGATCCCCATGGCCTAATCACTCATCCCCGGGCTTGTTCAACCAACGGCGTCGTTGCTGGCTCCGCTTCGCTTCGCAGCAATACACCATTTATTGTTAGGCGGCATGTGTCACCCTTTTTGATCTAACTCCCAGCCACAACCCGGTCGTCACGATAACAACTGACACCGACGATTTGACGTTGTTCTCGACATTCTCGCGGCGCTTGGCTTGCTCAAGTGCTCTCCGCGTCGCCTCGCTGGGCGCGTCAAAGAAAGCACGACTAGCGTGCCGACGCTCCTCTGAGTCGTAAAGACCAGGAGGACGAAGCATGAAAACTCCGACTCCAGCAAAAATGAGGATTAGCGGTAGAAATCTCATGACTCGTGAATGCCGCGTAGCAATCACTGGCGGTGACAGAATCGGCGGAATACTGTCCATATGCGGCTGGAAGCCTATCGTTCGAGATCAGTGACCCGGCGCCACTGATCCTCGATTGCAAACCGGAGCGCCACCGCCGGGTTCTCTGCATCTGGTTTGTTAGATGCTTTATCGGAAAAAATTGAACTCCACATCATGTCTTTGTCCATTCTTATAGGAGACGTCATAATGCACGTGGTTGAAGCGCAACACGTATGTGCCGTCCGAGTTGTTCTTGTAGTCTATGCTCCAGACCAGACCGAAATCACTTGAGTCTTCCAGTTTTAAGCCCGCACTCCCGTGCTTCTGCTCTGGCAACTCGGAAAGGCTGATGGGTAGCCTTCCATTCTGAGTTTTGAAGGCCTCGATGGCCAGAACAACAGGTCTCACCGCTAGGTCGGCGCGCCAGATGTCGCCCTGCCGGCAACCTAGGGGCAACAAGCAGATGCAGACAGGAATCGCGCAGAGGAGGAGCACCCATTTGAAGCGGAGTTTCTTCACACCCGGCTCACCGCCGCCGGGCCAATGATGTCCGACTGTCAACCGCGACGCGATCCCGGCGTTCGGTGCAGCCGGTTTGTTCGGCTTCTGGTTCATACGAAGGATTCAGATTTTGATGCCTAACCCTGCCAAGCGCGTCCGCACGCCGCCTGAGAACGTCCGCACGGGTGGATCTTCGTCAGCATTCTGATCCAAGCTGACCGTCAGTGGGGACCACAAGGGACACGTCCGTCTGCGAGCGAAGTCTTGTCTCAATCGATGTCGGTGCAGTGCATTGATCATGAGCTGATTGCGACTGTGCGCCTAAGGTCGACTCCCGCAAATGTGTACCCTATGGCTTCCTGCCTTGTTGGGAGATTGAGCCTTCACCGCTTATCGACTGCAATCTCCCTGCCGCTGAAACCCGGAATAGGGCGATTCGTGAGCATCGTATATCCAATCGCCGAAAAGTCACCATCGGCCTCCACGATCTTTCTCCAATCGCTCGAATCGAATCGACGCTCACCAGCTGGATTCAGAGTGGTTTCTGCGATTCCACTCTTGTTCCTTCTAACACTGACAGCCTCCCTAATCGAGAACCGTGGCTCTCCGTAACTGATGACCTTGCTCATCGACGCGTCAAAGCCGACTGGCAGCCGCATGGTGAACTCGTATCGGTCAAACAAATCCACCGTGAGGTGAAACCCCAATCCACCATCGAAGCTTCGATAACGCACCTTTCCCGTTGGAAAGAGGCGAACGAAATCGGAGACGAAGGGAGCAGAGGGCCGCGCTGAATCAAGAGCCCGATGGGAATCGTTCGCATTCTCAACAGCCTCGCGAAGCGACTGATCGTAGCTTGCTTGCTTCCCGGTTGCTGTACGGAAGCCAACAATGACGAGGCTTGTGTATCTCTTTCCGGCGTCGG